>CAZZEC010000060.1:0-3163 GCA_964652565.1 uncultured Bacteroidia bacterium | reverse complement strand
AATGGTGATATTGCTTCATTGTCGAATGGCTATATTGGTAAATGGTAATATTGCTTCATTGTGGAATGGCGATATTGTTGAATTGTAAAATTATTAGCTTAAACTATTTATTTCCGTCGTCTGTGGTCTGTCGTCTAATTAACTCGTCTGTGGTCAGTGGTCTATCGTCTAATTAACTCGTCCGTCGTCCGTAGTCTGTGGTCTATCATCTAATTAACTCACATGCTCTTCCATCCAAACACTGGTGAATACCTGCTCTTGGATACTATTACCAATGACAATGAAATGCTACTTCAGGAAAAAATAGAGGATGGTATTTGTATGCTATGGAGTACTTCGGAAGGTAACCATCTCCTGGTAGATGATATATCATACGATATCTCTACCAATAGAATCTTATTTCTTACGGATTTTCATATGGTAAAACCTCTTTCGATCGAGTCGCTCCGCCTTATTAGATTTAACCGTTCTTTTTATTGCATCAGGGACCACGATCGCGAGGTGGGATGTAAGGGTTTACTATTTTTTGGAGCTTCTCAGGTACCCATTATTAGTATCCTGCAAATGGACGAGGATATATTTAATATGTTATGGGAAATGTTTTTGTACGAAATGGAAACCCAGGACAACCTCCAATATGAAATGTTGCAGGTTATGCTCAAAAGGTTCATTATTCTATGTACCCGTACATATAAAATGGGAATGGAATTTAGCATGAATACAGGCGAGATGGATTTGTTTAGGGAGTTTAACTATCTGGTTGAAATGAACTATAAGGCCTTACATTCAGTAGCCGAATACGCTTCACTTTTATACAAATCTCCAAAGACACTGTCCAACCTATTTGCTCAATTAAATAGGCCTTCACCTTTGCAAGTTATACAGGATAGAATTGTACTGGAAGCGCGAAGATACCTGAGATATACAGAGAAACCCATCAAAGAAATAGCCTATGATCTGGGTTTTGAAGATACACAGAGTTTTAGTCGGTTATTTAAAAGAAAGGTAGGAAAATCGCCTTCTGAGCATAGAACAGATTTTTTAGGGGGTTCCTAATACCAGACACTATCAGATAAATAATACTGTCTACTCACTTACTTACGCTTTAAATTATTTATATGCGATTATTTACTACTATTCTGCTTGTCGGTATTTTCCTTTACATGGTTAGTTGCCATTCAGAAGGGGAATTACCTAATAATGACCTATCAACTCGTCCCAACATCATCCTCATCATGGCGGATGATATTGGCTATTCTGATATCGGAAGCTTTGGGGCCGAAATTGAAACGCCTAACCTGGATCGCCTGGCCTACGACGGGATTCGCTTCACTCAATTTTACAATATGTCTAAATGTAATCCCACACGATCCAGTATGATTACAGGGTTATATATGGGAGACCACCGTGCCTTATCCATGGGGCAATTGCTTCGCGATGCAGGATATACAACTATTACCAGCGGAAAGGAACATTTTGATGATTGGGTACCAGAGAGATGTTATGCAGTAAATAGTTTTGACAGATCCTTCACCTTTTGGGCCACAACAGAATATTTTGTTCCCCCCGATAGCGCTTTTCAGCGACCTTTTCTCCTTCAAGGGAAAGAAATCCATGCCAGAGATATCTATACACAACAACAACCCGCTTATAAGACAGATTTTATCACCGATTATGCACTGTCATGGATGGATACCGCTATTCAACAGGAGGATCCTTTTTTCTTGCTATTACCCTATCACGCGGCACATTATCCCCTTCAGGCACGTCCGGGAGATATAGCCAAATACCGGGGAAAATATCGTATGGGTTGGGACTCATTACGACAAGCGCGTTTTCTGAGAATGAAGGAAATGGGAATAATTCCCGAAAATACCCAATTAAGTCCACCGGAAGGTAATATCAATAAATATAGAGGGCATCCTGGAGGATTTGAAGAAGAGAGAGAGAACTTTAAAAAGTATCGTCCCTGGGATACACTGTCAGAAGAAGAAAAAGATGAGTTAGATCTCGAAATGGCGGTGTTTGCGGCTATGATCGATCGTATGGATCAAAATATAGGGCGTGTACTGGAAAAACTCGAAGCAGAAGGCTTAATGGAAAATACATTGATCTTGTTTATGACAGATAATGGTTCCTGCCCCTACGATAGTAATGTGGATTTTGATATACCTCCAGGAGGGGCAGATTCTTATCGCTGTCTTTCCGCTGCCTGGGCAAATGCTGGAAATACCCCCTTTAGATACTTTAAGCAGTATGGACACGAAGGGGGAACCAGAACACACTTTATCGCACATTGGCCTGAAGTCATAGCACCTAATCAAATGACTAATCAGCCTGCCCACGTTGTAGATCTACTCCCCACATTTCTGGATATTCTCGAAAAGCCATACCCAAAGGAAATAGAAGGTGAGCCTACAATACCTTTACATGGGAGTTCACTATTACCCATTTGGGAGGGAGGGACTCGTCCTGAACCCGGGTTTATTATCTCTGGTTTCAAAGAGCGATTTCGGATGTACAGAGAAAAACAATGGAAAATTGTAAAAGTAAACGATGGAGACTGGGAGTTGTATGATATGGAAAACGATATGACAGAGCTCAATAATTTAGCAACGGATAGTTCTGAGGTTCTTCAGGAGTTGGTGCAAAATTACGAATCGTCTATGCAGGAACATATGAGTAAGCAATAGGAAAAATACTGGTAGACGAATAATACTTTTTATTTCTCCACACTTTTTCAACAATAGATGTGGATAAACGGATGCAGAAGAAATGCCAGATGGCTCATTTTCAACGATTATCCTTTAGGGTATTAACAATATGTACATTTCCCCGGTTAGGATTGAGGTGATATTCACACAAGTGTGAATAACAAAATCTTTAAGCCGTTTGGATAAAAAAGGTTGCCTAATTAATTTTATAGAACAATTAGAAAACAGGAGCGGGGATAAAAAAGTATTTCAAAAGTTTTCATATTTTTTTCCTCTGTTCGTTTGGAATTGTAAAATTCATCGCAGATATTTGCAGTCCATTTGTAGAGAAAAGACGATTTATCGCACGAAAGTGCCAATAAAATAAGGACAGTGGGGATGAGATAGCGGGGATTGAGTTCTTTGACAAGACTGAAGCAGTAGTTCTGTAGAGATTACGGATAGTAATT
>CAZZEC010000059.1:0-32312 GCA_964652565.1 uncultured Bacteroidia bacterium | reverse complement strand
TCCCTTCAATATGTAAGGCAATTGCATTAAAAACATGAATAGCTAGAAATCATGAGCCTAAACTTATACATTTGCAAAAATATTTTATTGATAAAAAATTAACAACTAACTATTTATGAAGCTTGGTGCGTTCGCCCTGTTCAATACTTAACAATTTTAAATGGCAACTCCCGAAGATATACTTCAGGCGAAGATAGATATCGTCAAGGAAAAGAATTACAAACTCATTGATCTTAAAGGGGTAAAACTCCGACGATTTCCCAACGAATTATTTGAACTTGACTGGCTGGAAGAAATAGATCTGAGGCACAATAAAATATCTTTGTTTCCAGAAAATATTCGCCAATTAACACATCTCAAGCGAATTTATGTAGAAAATAATCCTTTTCGCACTTTGCCCAATGTGTATGGCTGGGTAATCAACGCTCAAGAATGGTTTAAGCTTCAGGAGACACTCTCTCCAGATTGTATTGCGGGTATCAGATTACAATCCAAGCACAAAAATTCCTTACATAGATTTACACATTTTGCCAGACTGACTTATTTACGAATTAGCGGTTGTGCATTAGAAGAGGTCCCTGAGGAATTCATTTCACATTTCCCACTGTTAGAACAGCTCTCATTTAGCGATAATCTTATTTCACACATTCCTGAATCTATCTTTAATATTTCTTCACTTAATGATCTCTCTTTCAGGAAAAATGAACTCACGGATATTCCTTCCGGTATTGAAAAACTTACCTCTTTACGCAGATTAGATCTCAGCTCCAATCCATTACATCAATTACCTGATACAGTTTTGAAGGTAATGTCGCTTAATGAACTCTTATTACGTGATTGCATGTTGACACAAATCCCGGAAGAGATCACTTCTTTACACCAACTCAAAATTATCAACCTGACAAAGAATGCATTAACTTCTATACCCGATGCAATTTGTCATCTTTCCAAACTAAAAACACTGATACTCACAGAAAACTATCTGACTCAACTGCCTAAAGAATTACACAGATTACAGAATTTAGAGCGACTATTTGTAGGAGCGAATGAACTTACTGAAATTCCCGATTCAATACAGAAACTCCCAAAATTAGAGCGGCTTTCATTTAGAAGGAATCGACTGCTCTCAATTCCCTCTTTTATCCCTGAAATGAAGACAATCCGTAGACTGGACCTGAGATTGAATGACATTAAAGAGCTTCCCATTAATCTCAGCCAACTTACTGCATTAGAGCATTTTGACATTAGCAATAATCAAATTGAATTTGTACCCGAAGAGATTGCACATATTGAATCGCTGAAATTTATCAATGTGAAAGAGAACCCATTAAAAGATCCGCCTTACGAAACAGCCATTGATGGGGTAGAAGCGCTTAGGGACTTTTTTGAGGAACGAAGAAAAGGGGCTGGTTCACATCTTTACGAAGCTAAATTACTTATTCTGGGAGAGGGAGGGGCTGGCAAAACCACTCTTGCTAAAAATCTAGTCGATCCCGACTTCCAAATAACCTTAGATCAACCCAGCACAGAAGGTATTGAGGTCCAGCGATGGGAATTCCAGATAGGAGATGCTCAAAGGTTTAGGGTTAATATATGGGATTTTGGAGGACAAGAGATCTATCACGCCACACATCAGTTTTTTTTAACCAAAAGATCTCTCTACGTGTTAGTTGCTGACACAAGAAGAGAGGATACAGATTTTCATTACTGGATGAGCATCATTGAGCTTCTCAGTGATAAAAGTCCGCTATTAATTGTGTTAAATGAAAAGCAGGATCGTACCAAAGAGCTAGATGAGCGGGTATTGAGGGGAGATTTTGAAAATCTCAGGGATACTCTCACGACGAATTTAGCTACTAAACGCGGATTCCCTGAACTGATAAAATCTATTCAATATCATTTACAGTCATTATCTCATATTGGGTCCCTCCTCCCTCAGTCATGGGTGGAAATTCGAAGTAACCTGGAAACAGACGAACGAAATTATATCGATGTGCGAGAGTATCTTGATATTTGTAGGCAACATGGAATGGAAGACAAGGGCAAGGCGCTTCAACTCAGTGATTATCTTCACGATATAGGCGTATTTCTTCATTTTCAGGAGTCAGATATCTTGCGAAAGACATTAATTCTCAAACCAGAATGGGGAACTACAGCAGTGTATAAGGTATTAGACAATACATTGGTAATCAATAACCATGGTCGGTTTAGCAGAGAAGATCTACAGGAAATCTGGAAAGAGGATGAATATGATTTCATGCGAGCAGAGCTGCTTGAGTTAATGATGAAATTCGAATTGTGCTATCCCCTTGAAGGGACTGAAGTGTTCATTGCACCTCAGTTACTTCCCGTCAGTAAGCCAGATTATCCCTGGGATATAACGCATAATGTGATCCTGCGCTATAAGTACAAATTCATGCCCAAGGGGCTTATCACTCGCCTGATGGTACGATTGCATCGCTATATTGAACATCAATCCTGGAACTGGAAAACGGGAATGGTTTTACACAGACACGGCGCCCATGCTGAAATCGTCGAATTGTATTCCCAGAGAGAGATCAAAATACGTATGGTAGGAAAGAATAAGCGCGAGCTTCTTACGATTATTCTGGAAGAAATGGACAATCTCCATGCATCCTACCACAAACGTCTTAATGTGAGTAAACGCATTCCCTGTAATTGTCAGGAATGTAAAGGCAGTCAGAATCCTTACTTCTACGATTATGACAAGCTATCGCATCGCCTATCCAGAGGAAGAGAAGAAATCGAATGTGATCACAGTCTAACTTTTGTAAAAGTTCGGAGTCTGATAGATGATATTCAAGACCCGGGAATACAATTGCAAAGCGTCAAAAATGAGATTTCCAAGGGGAACGTACAGCAAGCTATGGACAAATTACGTCAACTGTACGAAGATCACCCTGAAGTAATTACACTTTCTGGTCGATGGCAGAGTTATCGCAAACAGGTAAACAAAGGCGTGTTATCTCATGAACAAATGATGCTGGATAAATCCAGAATTGATCAGTCCTTAATGGCGTTAATTGAACAACTGGAGGAAGGAGAATAGTTAATTAAAATCCCCCTCCTGTATTATTTCCGCCTCCATCTTTTGCATCATTATTATTGATTCGATTATTTCTCCTTCGCTGCTGCTGGAAATCCAGCTTTCCAAATCGATAGCTAAAGTTAACCCCAAATGAGCGGAAAGGTATTCTAAACTCCGTAATCTGTCGAAATCCATCCCCTTCAAAATCAGAATCAAAATTTTTGTATTTGTTAAACGGCTCAACAAATGTCAAACCCACGCTTCCTTTTTCATTAAAGATTTCTTTTTTAAATGCAAAACTGTATATCCAAAAGGATGCACGTGTTCCCTGAAGCGTTTGACGAGGAGAATTAAAAAATCCAAACATTTCTGCGATGAATCCCTTAGGAAGCTTTACATTTTGATTTAAATTGATTCTGTAGAGAAGACCCGTGTTGGATACTTCCTGACCATTAATAATACCTGATCCATCGTAAGTAAATAAATCAAAACCCCCGCGAATAGTCCATATTTTCTTGACAGTCCCCGAACCAAAGAAGTTCAACCCAAAAGAATTATTTTCACCCACATTTTGATAGGTAGTAGTTGAAATCCCTTCCTCATCTACGGAAAGAACAGATTCTATGATATCCTCTGTCCTGCGATAATATACTGCTCCATTTAAAGCTATTCCCTTGACAAATGTATTGTAGCCTAATTCTATCTGATGAGTAATCTCCGGGGCAAGATCGGGGTTCCCAAAGCTGATATTTCTTTGATCTATATTATTAACAAAGGGATTGATGAAAAACAAACTAGGCCGTTGAATACGTTGATTATAGCTTAGTTTCAGGTTGGAAAAATTCTTCAACTTTCTCGAAATGATAATACTAGGCAGTATGTTATCATAATCATTAGAAAAGTCTAAGCTCCCATCTTCAAATTGTCCGGCAATTTCTGTCTTTTCATATCTGGTTCCGGCTTGGATACTATATTTCTCCCCAAGATTGATATTAAATGAAAGATATGCAGCATATACATCTTGATCATAATCAAATAAATTAGATCTCGTAGGGTCCAATGTAGAAATCTCACTTCCTTCTTCAAATTCGAAGAATTGAAAATCCGAATCAATATCTCTAAGTATAGATTTCAGTCCTACTTCCATTTTCAACTTATCGTTGAATGGATGTACATAGTCTGTTTGAAGCGTTACTTCAAGATTATTCCCATCATTTTCGCTATTCTCCCTCAAATACAGCTCGGGATTCAATTCACTTGTTCGCTCCAATTCATTATCCGTGGTGCTTAAATTTCCACTTACCTGTGTTGCAATTGAGAACTCTTGTCCTTTTTTACTGGTCGTCTTGGTATAGCTTGCATTCCAATCATATCCACTTCTTAGATTCCTTGCATCTTGATCCTGTGCATACTCCTGATTAATCGTAGGTCCAGTAAATAAGGCATTGATAATACCGTCATTGACTGAGTTAAACCCACGTAGGTTGAAGTCGGAAGAAAAGCTATTGTAGGCATTCATATCATAAAACATCCCAAACCGACCAAAAAGACCTGTTCTATAAGATTCAGTAGTACCCTCCTGCTCTAATATTCTCAATCCATTGGGCACTTCATCTTCTCTATAAAAGTAATTTCGAGCGTCTCTTGGCCAGCCATGGAAAAGACTTGCATTTCCATTCAGACCAAATCTCCCTTTACCTGCATTAATAGATAGATTTGCTCTATTCTGAAGATTTCCCAGTGAACCGGTAAAGTTTCCAGCTATTCCACTAATCGTCTTCTTCTTAGTGATGATGTTAATTATTCCTCCACTTCCTTCTCCATCGTATTTTGCACCAGGCGTAGTAATCACTTCCACACTTTTAATTTCATCGGCAGGGATCATTTTGATGGCATCTGCAACGTTATTAGCAAACATTCCAGAGGGTTTTCCATTCATGAGGATTTGTATATTTGAATTTCCCCTTAGTGAAACGTTTCCATTAATATCTACAGATAATAGTGGAACTTTTCTCAATACATCCTCTGCTGACCCACCTACGGTAGTAATATCCTGTTCTGCATTGTAAACGATTTTATCTACTTTGTTCTCTATGATCGCCCGCTCAGAGGTAATTTCGACTTCATCAAGTTGTACTCCAGTGGCAACTAACATTATTTTACCCAGATCAACATCCGGGCTTTTAGGGGTCAACTCCACATTGGAGATCGTTTTGGGTTCGTATCCAATAAAACTGATCCGAACTTCATAGGTACCAATAGGTACTTCCGCAACCTTAAACTTTCCATCAGTTTCAGACATCGTACCATTCACGGCCTTCTCAGCCTTGGGCTTAAATACAGCGATACTTGCATATTCCAATGCTTGATTAGAAAGGGAATCCACCAATTCGCCAGTAATCTTCCCCTTGATTTTGGGAGTTTGCGAAAATCCTCCTCTTCCTCCGGGAGGGCCTTGTGCCAACAGTGCCAGTTGGACCATTAATAAAGTAAAAACGAGTATCGCTTGCTTCATGTGTAAGTAAATCATTTTGGAGTTTGCTTATGAATAATTAACGGAACCCAATATTTGTTTGAAATATCTCAATCCCAAATCAAATCGGTAAACAACCTGTTCAAACAGGTTAATGAGATGAATCAGAATACAGGGCGTAATTCTACATTTACCCGTTATAAGATGTCGTTGACCTGAATCACTTGCTTACGTGAGAAAAATGACCAATATTGGATAAAATGAAAGATCATCGATACATACGTTCGCTCCCAAAATGGGATTGGAAAGAAGCTACATTCATGTTCATTCTATGGGTTGTGTACATTGTGATCATTTCCTACAGACACGACATGAGAGATATGATTGCCTATGCAGATAAAAATGCCCTCTATGAAATATCCTTCAGAGATGTGATGAAACAATCTTATGAACACTTTCATCCCATGTTGAGGTGGCGAGATATTGTATTTACATTTAATTATTTCACTTTCATTTTTTTGATCAACTACATCCTGCTACCCCTATTTTTCTACAGAAAGAAATATGTCATTTTTGTGGGGTTTAGTCTTTTGGCCTTGACTGGTAGTATATTCATTGAGGAATTTGTATTAGAAAAAATATTCTACCCAAACACGCCTGTAGCTGATATTTATCCAGGATTATTCTTTAACATGCTTCAAATAGGGCCTGTTTTTCTATTATTTGTAGGCTGTAAATTGGCCTGGGATAACCTCCAGAAGCAATCTCAATTAGAACAGATGGAAAAAGAGCATGTACAGAGTCAGCTTCAGTTTCTTAAATCACAACTCAACCCCCATTTCTTATTCAACAATCTCAATAACCTATATGCATACTCACAGGAAGATTCTCCTAAAACTCAAGATTTCATACTCAAGCTATCAGCGATCTTGAGATATATGCTCTATGAAAGCAAAGAGAATTTTGTTCCGCTAGAAAAGGAATTAACATATCTGGAAGATTTTATCAGTTTGCAGGAACTCCAAATGGAAACCAGAGGAGAAGTGCATTTTGAGGTTTTGGGAGATATAAGAAATAAGTGGATAGCTCCCTTGATCTTGATTACCTTTGTAGAAAATTGCTTCAAACATAGTCTGACCAGCCAAACGGATGGGATCTTTATTGAAATTCGGGTACGTATCAAAGATCAAAAGCTCGAGTTCTTTTCTGTTAATACATTTTCAGATATAGAAAACTCTTCTCAACCACTACTCACTAGTGGTATAGGGTTGGATAATGTGAGGAAAAGGCTCAATCTATTGTATAAAGACTTGCACCATTTGAAAACTTACACCCAAGGGGATAAATATTATGTTGAGCTATCACTATTGTTGGCTGAAACTTCCTCCCCACATGAACTAACACACAAAATGGCCTCACCTATATAGTTATGCGTTGTATTGTTATAGAGGACCAATTACCAGCCCAGAGAATTTTACAGCGGTACATTGGCGAAGTGGACGAGCTCGAGCTTGTAGAAATGTTTTCTAACCCCATCAAAGCATTGGCTTTCCTACAAAGAGAGCAAGTGGAATTGATCTTTTTGGACATACATCTCCCCAAAATGACGGGTATGGAATTGTTGCGAATCTTACCCTACCGCCCCAAAGTGATTGTTACTACCGCTTTTACAGAATATGCAATTGAAGGATTTGAATTAGATGTTGTCGACTATTTATTAAAACCTATTTCATTTGATAGATTTATCAAATCAGTATCCAAAGTATTATATCCAAACCCGTCTTCCACTCAAGTCTTAAGCAGTTCTTTGGCTACTCAGGAAATCTCTCAACAATCGATTTTTGTGAAATCTGATCGAACTGTCATACGAATTGATTTCAAAGATATCTTTTATATTAAAGCAGAGGATGACTTCAGTAAGGTATTTCTCAGCGAAAAGACTCATTTACTCTCGCAAACCCTGAAGGCATGGGAGGAGTTACTCCCAGCTTCCGATTTTTGCAGGATTCACAAGTCTTACATCGTCAATATGCAATACATAGAAAAGATCGAAGGTAATGAAGTCTTCCTGCCGAAGAATAGATTACCAATAGGTAGGAGCTTTAGGGATGAATTCTGGGAGAGAATAAATATCAAGTGAACGTATCCAAAATGCTCGAATGAGACAAAAAATATTGGGAACAAGCAGTATTGAGGAAGAGGACGCTAAGCCCTGGACAAAGTATTCGCGGGAAAGTATACTTCCCAATCCATGCAAAGGCTATGTATAATTACATGTATTTCCCTGTGGGAGATGATACACATAAGATCACATATAAACAAAAGACCATCCCTGTCAAGTAACATAACATATTAGTATCCTTTCTTAGCCTCTTTTTCATAAGCGGCAAGAATTGCCTTCACGAGTTTATGCCTGACAACATCACTGGCCTTGAGGCTGATGAAGGCTATACCTTTAATACCTTTCAGAAGCTTCATACTATGTATAAGTCCTGATTTTTGTTTGGGAGGCAAATCGATTTGGGTCACATCTCCTGTAATGATCATCCGCGAGTACTCTCCTAAACGAGTGAGGAACATTTTTATTTGTACCTCAGTAGCATTTTGTGCCTCATCCATAATGATATATGCATTGTTGAGGGTTCGTCCTCTCATATAGGCAAGCGGCACGATTTCTATGATATTATTTGCCAGATAATACTTGAGTTTTTCGGAGTGAATCATATCTTCCAACGCATCATACAAAGGTCTGAGATAGGGGTCAACCTTTTCTTTCATATCCCCAGGTAAAAAGCCCAAACTTTCACCAGCATCAACAGCGGGACGACTCAGGACAATTTTTTTGACTTTTTTTTCCTTTAATGCTCGTACTGCCAGGGCCACTGCAATATATGTTTTACCTGTTCCAGCCGGGCCGATGGCAAATATGATATCATTTTTGTTCTCCGCGGCTACAATTTGTCTCTGTCCAGAATTCCTTGGATGAATGATATTGCCTCCACTACCGTGAACAATCACCGTATCAGAATCTACTTGGGGAATAATGTCTTTAGGATTTTCAGGATCGAAATCCAATAATTCATTGAATCGATTTTCAGATATTTTCCCCTTTTTACGTATCTCTTCAAGAAGTGCCGTCAGGATTGCTTTTAACTTTTCAATTTTCTCTTCATTTCCCTTGATTTTCAACTCATCACCTCTCGCAACGATTTTTACACCAGGGAAGCCGTCCTTGATCTGGTGTAAACGAGCGTCGTTGACTCCGTAGATTTCCAGAGGACTAATGTCCTCCAGCAAAAATGTATATTCAGTCAATACAAATATTAATTATATTTCGTTCAAATATAAACCTTTAACTAAATTACAGAATTTTACCTTTTATTTGCAATATCCATTTACAGATAGGCATCGCAAGTAGTTTAATGGAAGGGATAAATTATGGCTATCATAACGATAACATCAGACTTAGGAAGTAACAGCCATTATCCTGCCATCCTTAAAGGTGTATTGTTAAGCGAGGTACCAAAGGCTATAATCGTAGACGTTACGCATGATATTTCTAGCTTTGATATTGTTGAAGCTGCATATATCGTAAAATGTATGTATCCTTCTTTCCCAAAGGGTACTATACATATTATTGCAATTGATCCTGATGTTCAGGATCACGAGCATGCATTCGTTTTAGAACATCAAGGTCATATCTTTGTAGGTCCTGATAATGGAGTACTGCGGTTGATCTGTGAGGATGGAAAAGACAAGGGCATATTGATTGATAATCAAGAACTTATACGTAGCCAACATTCCTCTTCATTTCGGGCTGCGTCTACCTTTGCTCCCATTGCGGCCTACCTTGCCAATGGAGGAGACAAGCATAGGTTGGGTGATGAGCATGAAATGAGGGATCTCAGGTGGGGAGAGCCAAGTATGAGTGGCAATTGCCTGAGAGGTAAAATTATCTATATAGATAAATTCGGCAATGCGATTACGAATATTCGCAGAAAAGATTTTATGGAATTAAAAAGTGGCAGAAGATTTGAGATATATATAAGAAACGTAAGATTAAAACGTATCGTAAATACATATGCAGATGTGAGTAAAGCTGATGCGCTTGCTATCTTTGGAGAAGGTAGCCATCTTGAAATTGCAATGAGAGAAGCATCTGCGGCTGAGCTTTTGGGTTTGAAGGTAAATGACATGATCACGATTGAATTTTCGAAATAAAATCAAAAAGTCTTCAGCAAATATTTCATTAGACATATTCCAGCCATCGAGAGATTGAATTTTTCGCCTTATATTTGTATTAAATTTTGTAGTTACGATTAATGTTCATATAAAAGAAGTTATCAGTCTTCGTTATGAAAGACGCGATAATTGGGAGGGAGAGATGCCCGAAACAAAAGATATACCTGTAATATTCCTTGCCTACGCGAATAAAGCTCGTTCAGAATCTGTTGACATTTTGGAATCTGAGCTACAGAGCATTGCTGACATCCTCCAACCTATGGAGGACAAGCGGGCATGTACTATCATCAGGGAAAGCGAGGAAGATAACGTGTATTTTGTGGACATGGCTACCCAGGTAGCTTACAGAGATAGAGTAGAAATTATTCATATTGCAGGAGGTCGGCCAGGTAGGAGATATGTACGTATGGACTCTGCATCAGGGGAAGTAGCCATGGACTCAGATGAGTTTACAGACCTGCTGGCAGAATTTCCCAAGCTCACACTTATATTTCTTACGGGTTGTGCTAATCCCCGTCTGGTTAGAAAAATTCTTACTAAAACCCAGGCTGCAGTTGTTAGAATTGAAAGAGATGAAAGGAATGCTGGAGTCATAGAGGAATTCTATTTCAATCTCTCCAGGGGTTCTATTATCAAAAGATCATTTGGACAGGCAACGATTAAATGTGGAGATCATCTCATGTATGAGATGATGACGATGCAAGAGCTTATTGCTCCTCCTTTCCAGCGAAAAGATATTTACGAAGGGTTGTACGTGAGGAATGATTGCAAGGATCAATTGGATTGGAAACTTAGCCCTTCATTTTATATACTCGTAGACCAGGATACTATTGACGGAGTATATCAGGACTACTCTATTGAAGACGAGAAACCTTCGAAAATATCACCATGGTTAAAACCTCTCATGGCCGGGATTACCTCTTTAATGGGGGTAGGATTGTTGCTGTTTAGTCTGTTTTCCCAGGTTCCCAATCGAATAGTAGATCAACTAGCCAGTAATACAGTATGTCCATTCCCTAGTGAGAGTAATGCCTATAATATATTGATATTACCCTTTTTCCCATCGGGTGAGTGTGGTAGAGAAAATAGCACCCACAAAATCGCCGTCAGAGATGCGATCAATCAACTTCGAGTAGTCATGGATGTTCCTGTAAACGTCCAGTTCCACAATGCACTCTGCCCCACTACTGACTTTTTTGCTAGTGGTGTGGGAGGTACCTGCAATGCAAATCTAGTGGTTTGGGGGACGTATTCTGAAGACGGTTCCGAAAAAAATACCCTTACTTTTAGGTTTTCAACGATCAATAGATTCGACGAAAATGATCTCATCAATGAATTGGGTGCTCCCTGGAGCCTAAACTCTAGTTCTTCTGGTGCGCTGGAAAATGATATTCGCGCTAAACTCAGAACGGTTATTCAATGGTCCAAGGCCATGCGACAATACCAAGACGGAAATTTTGAAGAAGCCGCTAACATGTTCGAATCGCTGGCAAGTACACAACAAGAACCACTTGTAAGTGTAGAAAAGATGATTGCTCGATCACATGCGCAAATAGGCAACTATGATATAGCCGTGATTCATTATGATAAAGCGTTGAACGTGGAACCAGATAACGAAGTACTACTGATAGAAAAAAGTAATTTCAATATAGAAAGAGGACAATACGACATTGCCCGAGAAGATATTAATACAGCCTTGAATATTGACCCAGAATATGCAGAAGCTTATATTTCATTGGGAAATTTGTACCAAGCATTGAATCGCCCAGATACTGCGCTGATACAATTTAATAAAGCAATCGTCATTGCCCCGGATAATGCAGAAGCTTATCTCCGAAGAGGAGAACAATTTACCATTATGGGCAGAGCAGATGCTGCCATGGCAGATTTTCAGCGAAGTATTGAAAAAAACCCGAGAAATTCTGAGCCGCATAAATCAATCGGAAAACTGAATGAAGTTCTCCATAAATTTCCTGAGGCCATTGAAAACTACGAACGCGCCATTGAAGTTAATCCCAAAGATTCATACGCTTGGTTTAAACTGGGATTGTTAAATATGCGATATTCAAGGTATGAAAAAGCCTTAATACAGATGGCTGATGCGATAGAACTCAATCCAAGACAAAGTATCTATTACAGCTACAGATCGCTTGTTTACACAGAATTAGGATTTGATTCCCTTGCAATTAATGATGCAAATACTGGAGTATTACTCGCTCCCGAGTCTTGTGAACCTTATGCGCTTCGCGGTCAGGTAAGAGTCGCTGCTACTAACTACGGACAGGCTGGAGAAGATTTTGAAAGAGCGCTTACGATTGATCCAGAATGCAATGAAGCATATTTCGGGCTAGGTCTGTTGTATGAAGAGCTTGCAAACGAGACCAGAGCTATAGAAAACTTTACGAAAGCCATTGAGTATTCAGATTATAAAGCGTTTGCGTATTGTAAAAGAGGTTCTGTATATGAAAAAGAGAATAGACAAGATCTTGCTATGGAAGACTATAATCGAGCGATTGAAGCTGACCCTAACTTAGCAGAAGCATATAATTTCCGAGCAGATTTATTTGTCTATCAAGAAAAACTGGATCGAGCTTTAGCCGATTATAATACGGCCATTGAAAGAGATAATGGAATGCCATCCCCTTATTACAATAGAGGATTCTTTAATATGTTAAGGGGAAATTATGAAGATGCAATCAAGGATATTAATAGCTCTATTGAATTTTCCAAGAAACCCACGGGATTACATTATCAGCTTATGGCTAGGATTTATGCCCTTCAAGGACAGGATTCTCTATTTTATCAATACTTAGCACTATCTTTGGACAAGAACGTTCCAATCTTTGAATTCCTGGAGAGTACAGATTATGAGTCTTACCAAGAGAATGACCAATTTCTGGAAATTATTGCGAAATATCAGGATAAAGAAGGAAATAGTGATTAACTCATAGTATGGATTAATCTCATACGTATGGGTTTATTTCTGTATTACAATTTGTTTATTAAATACCCTACCATTTCCATTATTCAATTGTAAATGATACACTCCAGAGGGTAATTCATTCAGTATGACTCGATGGCTGAATCCTTCAATACGACGTTGTATGGTTACAACCTTTCCGTTCATATCATAGATCGTCATATCACAGTCATAGAGTCTTTGTGGGGATATAATAGAAAAGTTTCCATTTGTACTAGGATTAGGAGCTACCTCCAGAGATGGCCCTTCCGAGGCATTTAACACATCAGTGTCCAGAGTATATGAAGGATTATGTTGTTCGGGTGTATTTATCGATTCTCGCGACCTATCTACGATTGATACAGCTTCCATTGCTTCACAGCCTCTAGGGTCTTTGATTTTAACAGTATACATACCTGGGGCTAGATTTCTCGCCACAGAAGAAAATTGACGTGGATGCGTGTCCCAAGTATAAGTATAGGATCCTCTCTGATTTGTATATAACCTCACAACAGCAGCCCCATTGTTCATCGTTCCTGAATAAGCATCAGAAATCACTTCTATGCTAGCATCAATCTTATATTTCATCCCCAGATAGATCGTATCTCTAAAAGAATTTCCCAATGGATCGATCACATTTAATACATGTAGACCCGGAGTGAGATTTTTCTTTATAGACGTACTTGTAGGTGGTAAATCATCCCACTGAAAAGTGTAGCCTCGCTCATCTCTTCCTTTTAGGTTCACCTTTATGATGCCATCATTCAGTCCAAAACAAGTTGCCTTTTGGATGACTTCCACTTCAATATCTGATAAAAGTGAGTCTCTTGTATCTAGTCTCTCGGATATAATTAAATAAGAAACAGCAAATTCAGACTTTTGACGCTTCTGTGAATTATTCTGAGCATACGAAATATCCAAATTGCAAGATGCACCAATTGTTAAGCTAATCTGTGTTAGAAGCACTAAACTTGTAAGGTAATATATCAGTCTTGTCATAGTTCAATGTGTAAGCTTCTGTGTAAGCACATGCCAACTCTCTACACGCTAGAAATCCCGGAATACAATTTCAAAAATAACCTTTATATCATATTTAACAATTCTTCTGTTAGAGTTTTACAATAATTGCATATATTTTTCGTTATCTCGCCAATTTATATATGGTTTAAATAGCTTCCTTTTCGCGTATGCAATTAAAAGAAATAATCCGAAAATTAAAATATAGCGAGTGGGAAATGATCTGAAATCTTTAGTATTCCCCACTAATCTTACATTTTTGCCATATCTGATAGCGCAAAAAAGTGATTATACATATCATATTGACATGAATTAAAACAAACAGTTCAGTGTTAAAAAGTGTCTGTTTGAGCAAATGACTCCTAAATAACAATTCCTTATTACTATGTTTATTTCAAATATCAGATCGTTGTAGAAACTTGAGGTTATGTCTGTTAAAAAAAATCCTGCTTTCATTTTATTTACTCGATCCGTTCATTTTGAACATTCACCGGACTTATATCTCGTTTCTCAAAAAGAGGGGAAGGATATACTTCAAACCATGGAGATTCCCGAGCAAGTAGGCGCTGGACAATTTATCCTGGAAGGGACAACTCCCAATTACTCTCTAGCGGAAATACTTGAAAAGCATGCGGGTACAAACATTTCGATTGTTCATATTTCCGGCACTTTACAACAAATTACAGTCACAGAGCAGAATGAAATCGCAAGGATTTTGGGGCAGTATACACAACTCAAAGTGGTATTTTTAAGTGGATGCGGCTCTCTCTCATTTATAAAGTCCTTATTGTTAAAGGATATCCCGGCTGTCATAGCGACCCATTATTCGCTTCCAAATTCTGCTGCAACAGACCTCAGCCAATCGTTTTACCAACAATTAAGTGAGGGAAAATCTCTCCGCGAATCATTTGATCACATTACAGAACACTTCGATGGTGTAGGGTATTACCGTTCGCATTATGAATTTGAATATGATCAGTTGAAATGGGAAAACTTCAATGAAGTAGAAATAAGTCAATCGATACCTTGGGGGCTATACATTCTCAAGGATCATATTACCCAACTCAATTGGCGCTTTCCACATACTGATCGTTTGATACAAATGATTCCACCTAAAAAAGAGCCAGAACCCGAAAAAATTAACCCTAACTATCAATTTTATGCCATTCTGACTGCGGTACTTCTCATTGGAATTACTTCCGCTTTTTTTATTTACAGCCTTTGGAATCAAGAGGGAATCCCCCAAAGTGGCTGTCCTTTTCCCGAATCGACTAATGGAATGACGACATTGATGCTTCCTACGTTTAATCTGGATACCAAGAAAATGGATAAAAAAGGGTTCAATGGGATGTTTAAGAAACATTTATCCGATGTTTCATTGGGAAATGAATTGTATACAGATTTTAAAGAAATTAAAGACCCTTCCAATATCTTCTTAGCTATTGATAGATATGTCATTGAATGCCAAACTGATTTAATGTTATGGGGGGAATATAGAGCTATTGATAAGAATCACCTTCGCTTCAGGATGAATTTCGTTATCCCTGAATTCCAGGCAGACTCTCTCATACATGGTTCATATATCTGTACATTAAGCAAAAACCTCAAACAAAAGAATAATGAGGATGCCATAAAAGATTTATTTTACAGCGCTTTCGGAACGGCTCTATATGAAAAGAAACTTTATAGAAATGCATTGGGAATGTTCGATAAAGTGAGTATGAAAAACGATACGCTTTATTCCAACATAGCCTTTAAGATTGCCCAGAGTTATGCACACCTTGATATACTTGACACCGCTGAAAATTATTATAGTCACGTGATTAAAATAATGCCTGACTGGGAAGCAGCATATAATGGAAGAGGTAGTGTATATGCAAGAGAGCAAAAATTTGAAGAAGCCATCCGCGATTATAATTATGCTACTGCTGTTGCTAAAGATTTCACTGAAGCATACTATAACAGAGGTCTGGTTCACTATAAATTAGAACAATATCAAGCATCCAGAGAAGACATGATAAAGGTACTGGAACTGAGACCTTCTCATGCAGAAGCTACGGGAATCATTGCCGCAACCTTTGCCGTAGAACAAAATGAAGACTCTTTTTATTACTACCTTGAAGAAGCATTGAAAAAGGGCATTGATATTGAAAAGCTCAAGAGATATACTGATGTAGGTAGCTATCAAGCGGATTCGCGGTTTAGAAGTCTTATGAGTAAATATTAAGCCCGCTCTTTATTTATTAGCCAATAGAAGAATGCGGTAATACATATATCTTTGTTTTTATACGATATAAGATTGAATGGATCTCATACTCAATCTCATTGTTTGGTTACCTAGTTTATGCTTAACCATATACATAGGTTTTATACTTGTCAGCGCCAAGTATTTCATTCAGGCACCATGCTCGACTTCCTCCCCGTATCTACCTCTGGTTTCAATTATTATTCCCGCCAGAAATGAGGCCAAGCATATCAAAAAATGCCTGTTAAGCGTACTAAATCAATCTTATCCTAGTGAAAAGTATGAAGTTATACTTGTTGACGATCAGTCGACCGATCAAACAGCTTACATTGCTCGTTCTCTTTCTCATTCCTATCCCCACCTAAAAATTATTCCATCTAATCCTTTACCGGGTACTGTTGCATTCAAGAAAGCGGCCATTTCAGCAGGTATATTAGTCTCAAAGGGCGAAATTATATTGCAATTGGATGCCGACTGTTGGTGTAGTAGAGAATGGGTATACACTATCATTCGACATTTTGATGCCCGTACGTCTATGGTATGCGGCCCTGTAGCTTTGCAGGAACAACATGGATCATTCATTGAGAAGATACAGGCATTGGAATCTATGGGTTTAGTTGCGCTAGGTGCTGGGTCATTAACGGGCGGATATGGAAATATGTGCAATGGGGCTAATATGGCCTATCGCAAGGAACTTTTTGAACAGGTACAAGGGTTTCAGACCATCGATCATTTTGCTTCTGGAGATGATGAGCTATTGCTACAGAAATTCAGGCAACTCTCCGATTGGCAAATACGCTTTGCCAAATGTACAAGTGCAATTGTTAGCACGCATTGCCTCCCGATTTGGAAAGATCTAAAAGCTCAACGCCTTCGCTGGGTGAGCAAAGCCAAATATTATAGGGATCGGAGAATCAATATAATTCAGAGCATATCGTATCTGGGATTTGTTAGTTTTCCTTTATTAGTCATCGTAGGTTTCTTCCAGATAGAATATTGGCTCCTTCTCGGAGCACTTTTTGTTTTAAAATATTCTGCCGATCTTGTACTCATGATTCCTGCTGCAGAATTTTTTCAAAGAAAAGACCTGCTTTCCTATCTCCCAGGCTTACAATTAGTATATATCCCCTATGTCTTATGGGTAGGTATTGCAGGAAATCTTGTTCTTCAGTATACTTGGAAAGAACGAATGGTAAAATAACATGGATAATATGCTAAATGATATCCAGTTCCAAATTCTGGATGCCATATATTTTGTAGAGCCTTTTGCTAATATCCTAGAAGAAGTAGACGCTAATCGGCCCATAATTATAGACGAATTACGGACGATGATTGACAAAGGGTGGGTGCAGGTTATGATTTATGAACAAGCCAAAGGAGATTTCGTGAAGACGAGTATATTTGATACCGATCATTTAGAGGAGTATCACTTTTTAGCCACAAAGGATGGATTATTGAAGCATAATGGTCATTTATAGCGTGGATAATTATTGATTTCTGGAAAAAATATCGAAGAAACATTCCTGCATTATGCGGGACTACCTTTCTGGTAATAAGTTTGACTATTGCTGTGTTTGGTTATATGTTAGCTCCAGATCAAACAAAGTTTGCTAACAGACAAGTGCTGGAACTAGCTAACCTCCCTCCTGGAAGTACTGCTATTATGCTTCAACTCCCCTTAAGAGAGAAATCTCTTTCCCGGTATTTGCATTGGTTAACAGGATATGATCAAACATATAATCCCATCCCCATGAATGATGTGGAAAATATTTCATGGACCGGGCGATACGTTGGATTCACCAGAATTGGAGGACTTCAAGACAGTATACTTGTTTCCAGATTCCCTAAGGCACATGACCTGTCTTCATTGACAGAATACTATGTTACATCAGAGACCTATCATCTAGGGACCGATAAATACGGAAGAGATGTGTTGAGCAGGATTATTATTGGTGCCAGGGTTAGTATCGCAGTAGGGATGTTAGCCATGCTATTAAGCCTCTTGATAGGAATTATTTTAGGTGGCATCGCAGGATATTGGGGAGGAATATGTGATAAAATCATAATGTGGTTGATCTCGGTGGTGTGGTCCATTCCTGCCTTGCTTATGGCATTAGCCATTAGTTTTGTATTAGGGAAGGGGTTTTGGCAGGTATTTGTTGCAATCGGATTATCCATGTGGGTAGATGTAGCAAGAATTGTTCGTGGACAAATCCTTAGTACTAAAGCGCTGGTTTTTGTAGAAGCAGGTAGAGCTATAGGATTCTCTGGAGTCAGATTGCTGTTACGCCATGTAATCCCAAACGTGCTCAGTCCCATTATTGTCATAGGTGTTGCAAATTTTGGTGCAGCAGTGTTAATTGAATCTGGCCTCAGTTTTTTAGGGATTGGAGTAGAAGTCCCTATTCCTACCTGGGGACGTATGATATATGAGGGATATACTTATATTGTTTTCGAAAATGGAAAATGGCTAGCCTTTTATCCTGGCTTAGCGCTTATATCGTTAGTAGTTTCAGTAAATCTCGTAGGAATAGGGTTGAGAGATGCACTAGATGTAAAAATGTGATATTGCGATGGAGAATGTTTATAATACTACAGATCCTCAAAAACTATTAGAGCTTAAAAAGCTAGAGTCAGAAGCACTCCTGGATGTGCTTCGAACAATCAATCATTCAGAATTGACCATATCCCAATTATGTCTGGTTGCAAGAAATGTACTCAGGGCTCAATTGGGGGTGAAGAAAATGTGCTTTTACTATGAGACGGACAAAGGTTGGGAAGAAGGCCTTAGGTTAGGCTTTGAGGCATTATCGCCCAAAGCGCTAAGAGAGATGCGAAAAGCAAATGAGACTTCCCCAATTACCAAACAAACATTCTCCGAATTAGCCTCAATTGGGGCGGAATATATTATTCCCATAGATAGTAAAGACTTTTTTGACGCATACTTTATCATCGCAGATTTTGCTGATACAGAAGTAGAAGCTCAAAATGATATTATTTTTGTTGAGACGCTGGGAAATATCCTGACGGTTGCAATTAGAAACAAACAATTGTTTAAAGAGAAGATGAGAAGGGAACTGCTACTCCAAGAATTAGAAGTGGCTGAAACGATTCAACGGCAATTGATTATTTCTGATTTTGACAGGTTCAGGGAAATTGATGTATATGGGATAAATCTACCTCATCACCATGTAGGGGGAGATTTCTATGATGTTATAAAAAAAGGCAAAGGAACCACCTTTGTGTGTATTGCAGATGTATCTGGTAAGGGCATTGCCGCAGCATTGTTAATGTCAAATTTACAGGCCAACTTAAGAGCACTCTGTGCACAATACAGCGATTTGGGTGTGATCACTACTGAGCTTAACCGATTATTATACAAAATTACCTCTGGGGATAAATTCGTTACGATGTTTATCGCAAGGATAGAGACTCAGCAACAACAACTAGCATATGTAAATGCAGGACATAACTATCCTCTGTTTATACGTAAAGAAGAATATTCAACGTTAGATAAGGGTTGTCTACTGTTGGGAATTATGCCCGAAATTGACGTGGAAGAAGAAGTCATGCCTTACATCAATAAAGACTTGCTTTTTATGTATACTGATGGAGTTCCCGAGCAACGTGATATACATGACCATATGTTTGGACAGGAGCGATTAATTGATACACTCATGGAGGTTAGCGATCAAGATTCATTTACTATTGTTACTCAGGTACGAAAAGCACTTGAAGAATATTCATCAAAAGTAGGATGGAATGATGATATTACTATGCTTTCCTTGAAATTTATATAATTCATATGATTAGATTTTTGAAAAAATTCTTACATTTATACTCTTAAATATTCCATTAGATTTATTATGATTTTTTATGATTCATTTCACCTCAGATCAACTCGATAATCTTGATCTCAAATCATCCTCCCTTGCAAAAAAAATTCAACAGAAAGAAGCAATCATTGGAGTTGTGGGGCTGGGCTATGTAGGTTTACCCATAGCTTTTGAATTCTGTCAGAAAGGATTCAATTGTATAGGAATAGATATATCTACGCAAATCGTAGACAATCTTAACCGCGGAGTCAATCATATCGAAGATCTTAATGATGATGAAGTAGCATCAATCGTAGAAAAGGGTCTTTTCCGTGCATCTACAGACTACGAGGAGCTAACTGAGGCAGATGTTATTTATATTTGTGTACCCACTCCTTTTAATGAAAATAAAGATCCCGATATCAGTTATATATTACATGCTGGAGCGCATATATCTGAGATACTTTCCACTGGTAAATTAATTATTTTAAAAAGTACCACTTTTCCTGGAACTACTGAAGAGTATTTGATCCCACAACTGGCAAAGAGCGGCCTTCAAGCGGGAACAGATTACTACATAGCATTTAGTCCTGAACGAGTAGACCCCGGAAATAAAGTATTCCACACTGGCAACACACCTATCGTAACTGGTGGTATTGATGAACAGAGTACCATTCTTGCCTCACTGACCAATAGCAAAATCGTCGATGAGGTATATATGGTAGAGAATCCCAAAATTGCGGAATTGGAGAAACTATTGGAGAATATCTTCAGAAGCGTCAATATTGCTTTGGTGAATGAACTCGCACTTTTATGCGAAAGAATGGGAGGCGTGAATGTATGGGAAGTAATAGAAGCAGCAAGTACAAAACCTTTTGGTTTTATGAGATTCACACCAGGACCTGGAGTAGGAGGCCACTGTATCCCCATTGATCCTTATTATTTGTCATGGTTAGCAAGAGAATACGACTTTGAAACCCGATTCATTACGTTAGCTGCGAACGTAAATGAAAGTATGCCTTATCACGTAAGTAATTTGGTGTTAAGACAAATTGCCAAGCAGCCTATTATATTAACTGAAGCTCGAATACTCATTGTAGGTGCATCCTTCAAAAAGAATGTAAAAGATTTGAGAAACTCCCCTGCAGAATCCATTATCCATAGATTGTTGGAGGAAGGTATAACCCATATTGATTATTCAGACCCTTGGGCACCCTCGTATACAGTCGCAGGTAAAACATATTATTCTGTCGACCTAACACCTGAATCACTTGCTTCCTATCACTGTGCAGTATTGATTACAGATCACGACGATTTTGATATATCATATATTGTAAAACATTCTCTATATGTGGTTGATACGAGAAACATGACAAAAAGTGTAAAGGGAATGGATGAAAAAATATTGGTATTGGGCCATACGCCTTCAAAAACCAAATACGTGTTAGAGCACTAAATCACTTAAAAAGAATATAGTCAAGGTCCACATTCACTTAGCTTGGATGTGGACTTTTTAGTCATCTATTTTCGGAAATCATTCCGAAAGAGTGTTAAAGCCAGTTCCTGGAAATGCTAAGAAAATGAAGAAGGAGAGATGTTAAAAAACAGAGAGGTGTTTGCCCAATTTATATACAAAATGATCTTTGTGTTCTTCCACTTTCACTTCATCCATGAGACGTTTGATTAGCATGATCCCCAAACCTCCCTTTTTACGATCCCGGATTATCTCTTCCAATTTTTGAGGCTTATATTTATCAATGGGGAAAGCTTTACCTGTGTCTTTAATTTCGATATAGACAGTGTTTTCCTGACGATAGATAGACAGTTCTATAGACGAAAAGATATCACATTTATGTTGATGAATGATACAATTAGCACAGGCTTCATCGGTAGCTAGTATGATTTGTTGCGCAATCTTCCCCGTAACCCCTAACCTTTCGAGACGGGCATTCACAAACTCTCGTATTATAGCTAAACTGAGCTTGCTACAAGGAACCTGAAGATTCGACTTCGTCATGTAAATATCTTTTCCACTTCTGCCTGATCGACAATTGGGATGATTTGATTTAAGCCAAGTAATTCAAAAACGTCTTTAACGTTCTCTGACATCGTAGACAATACAATCTTCCCACCTTTACTTTTTATTTCATCGATATAGGATATGAAAACCCCCATTCCTGCACTCGATATATACTCTACATCACGAAAATTAACATGAATATTTACTTGATTGTTTTCTATTAATTTCTGTATTACTTCATCAAGGATGACAGAAGAATTAGCATCTAATTCTCCAATAGGTTGCAAGGTGATGTATGTATCTTGGCTGGTCTGTTTGATTTCCATTATGTTAGTTCCTACGGCAAAGGGTTAGATAGGTTTTATTAAAAGGTTTTCAAAAGAAAGATAATCCCATTATTATACCTCTAACAAAATAGATAGAGGCAGCCAATTTGAACTGCCTCTATTCTCCACAACCATGAAAACACTTATCCTTGTAGTACCTATTACAATTCAAACTATCTTTGAGACAATTTTGTTTTTGATACAACAAAGAACTATCTCGAAAACATACACCGTACTTTAGGAAGGATTGATGCTAAAGGGAATTTATATATATTGTAATCCTTAGTTTTGAAACGTATTATGAGCTTACATTCCAAAGAATGTACGCACGACATCGGTTCAGTTAATGTTAATACTCATTCTACATGGACGCAAAAAATTCAGGGCAAACTAGTAGCTACGAGTTCAATTTTGGAAAACTTATTGTAGTAGGGGATCGCGTGCTGATCAAGCCCTCTACACAATCGGATAGAACTAAAAGTGGATTATATCTCCCCCCAGATATATTGGAAAAAGAAAAGGTACAAAGTGGTTATGTCATGAAGGTAGGCCCGGGTTATCCTTTACCCCTTCCTACAGACAGCGAACCTTGGAAGGAGCCTCAGGAAGCTATAAAATACATCCCGCTACAGGCCAGAGAAGGTGATCTTGCAATATTTCTCCAAAAAGACGCAGTAGAAGTGATTTACGAAGGGAACAAATATCTGATTGTCTCACAAAGCGCCATATTGATGCTAGAAAGAGATGAAGAATTATTTAACTAACTTTTTTTGCATTTTTTCGTAAATAATTAGCATAAATATGAGAATACTATTATTTTTGTCATTCATATGTGTTGTATGCCTATCATGGAGCTGTGAGCAAAAGCCCTCAGAGCCAGATCGGACAGAAGAAGCAGATGTAGTAATGGTTACAGATACAGGAGATATATATATCAAACTATATGATGTAACGCCTAGACATAAAGAGAATTTTTTAAAACTATCCAGAGAGGGCTTTTTTGATGGATTAGCTTTTCACCGAGTGATCAAAGATTTCATCGTACAGGTAGGAGATCCAAGATCCAGAGAAGGAGCTACAACTGAGGAAGACGATGCAGGATATAACCTCCCTGCAGAGATTGTAGACACACTTCTCCACACAGAAGGAAAGATTGCTGCAGCGAGATATCCAGACGAAATTAATCCGAGTTGGGAGTCCTCGAGCAGCCAATTCTATATAGTGACAGGAAGATTTGTTACGGAAGAAGAACTTGACCAAGCGGAATTGGCCTTTAACTATGCTCGTGAAATGAGGCTTAGAAGAGAACATAGTGCTCTACAGGATAGTGGGGTATATAAGGGAAGTTTTAATGATTTCTTATCAGAAAGAGAATTTAAAGAGATTTACTACACCGATGCGCAAAGATCCAAGTATGACCAGTTACAAGGGGCTCCCCAACTAGACTTTCAATATACGATATTTGGGGAAGTAGTAAGTGGAATGGATATAGTCCGGAAAATAGAGCGGCTTCCTACTCGTGGTCAGGCACCTACAATTCCTATAAGGATACTGGAAATGCGGGTACTGGACGATATGTAAAAAGAGGAAGATATTGCGAAAAGCAAAATAGCCTTAATAAAATAATACCTCTCATCCCAGCGTATCATGTATCGTGTAGACTTGTAGATAATATTCAAATTTAAATATAATTAAGATGGCTAATCCGCAAAATGCTGAAAAACTAAAGTCTCTACAGGTTACTGTAGATAAACTAGAGAAATCCTATGGTAAAGGAATTGTCATGAAACTGAGTGACGATCCACACATAGATGTTCCCGCCCTTCCTACCGGCTCCTTAACACTTGATATAGCATTGGGTGTAGGAGGAATCCCCCGTGGAAGAGTAGTAGAAATTTACGGTCCTGAATCTTCGGGTAAAACCACGCTAGCCATGCACATGATTGCTGAAGCCCAGAAAGCAGGAGGATTGGCTGCGTTTATTGATGCTGAGCATGCATTCGACCGCGTGTATGCAGAAAAATTGGGGATAGATACCAAAAACCTGTATGTTTCTCAACCAGACTACGGAGAACAAGCATTAGAGATTGCAGAATACTTAATTCGTTCTAGTGCTATCGATATCATTGTAATTGACTCTGTTGCAGCCCTTACTCCTAAAGCAGAAATAGAGGGTGAGATGGGAGATTCTAAAATGGGTCTGCAAGCGCGTCTGATGTCTCAAGCCTTGAGAAAACTTACTGCCGCTATTTCTAAGACTAATTGTATCTGTATTTTCATCAACCAGCTTAGAGAGAAAATTGGTGTAATGTTTGGAAATCCAGAAACAACCACAGGAGGTAATGCTTTGAAGTTCTACTCTTCAGTAAGGTTAGATATACGCAGACAGGCCCAAATCAAAGACGGTACAGAAAGCATTGGAAATCGTGTTAAAGTAAAAGTAGTGAAAAACAAAGTTTCACCTCCTTTTCGACAAGCAGAATTCGATATCATGTTTGGAGAGGGAATTTCTCACGCAGGAGAAGTATTGGATTTAGGCGTAGAGCTAGATATTATCCAGAAAGCCGGTTCCTGGTTTAGCTACAGTGGAGATAAATTAGGACAAGGAAGGGATACAGTAAAAAATGTGCTAAGAGATAACCCTGAACTTATGGAAGAAATAGAAAAAAAGGTGCTGGTAGCAAAAGGTATTATAAAACCAGAGGCAACAACCAAAAAGGAGAAGGAGAAAGAAAAAGAAACTAAAGAAAAGAAATAAAACTCCTCCTAGCGAGATAGTCATCCCCCATTCTAATTATATGTCGGGGAAGTACCAAATGACGACTTCCCCTTTTTATTTTATCCTGGCTTTTAACAATGCTACGCTCATTTTTAAACCTCAATGCACACTTTCTTTTTCAAGGAGATGTTTAAGGTATTTTTAACGATATTCCGTAGTAATAATCTTTTAAGACAGACTCGCCGCTTAACCTATCCTGGCCATCCGGACGGATACTTGTCATAAATTGCAAAGTAAGCCTTAACGATTGATGGTGTTTCAGACAATATCTTTTTGCGCATGGCCATGTTGATATCTTCCAATGCGTTTTCCATTCTTTGTATGAGCAACTCGTTAAATTGCTTTTCAAGTAAGTCTCTGTGAGGATCGAAATTATTTGGGCTACTTTCAGTATCCCAATCAATGATAGACATTTCTGGTACTGAGTATATCCATTCCATGCCTCTTTTTTTGAGTTTTTCGAATATGAACTCAAATAAGGGAGATAGATCCGAACGATGGGCTATGAAGGGAAAGGTATAGTAAAAATCCATATAGTCATACACTTTTATCCCTTCAGGATAAAACATATTGAGAAACTCTGATAAAAATCTGCCAGATCCACGCAAAGATCCCATGTCGTATTCCTTCAATGATTCATCAAGTACCTGATGATTGTTTGAAAATATCTCGTACACTGCAATTGCCAGGAGATAACGAAACTCCCCTATCGGATGAATACCAGAAAGATCTTCTGGAAGAAAGTCCTCAAGCCTAGGCGGTTCCCGATCTACTTTATCTCTAGAGGTATCTTCCAGCCTATTGAGTCTTTCGTACAATTTAAAGGACTCCTGAAATCTTTGCTCGGGTGTAGGATGCAGAAATAGAATGAGTGGACTATTTACCCACCCTTCCGGTGTAAGGCTTTCAAAGAGCAAATGGTGCTTTTCAAATAAATAAGAAAGTAAAGAAATGAGTTCTGCATTTGTTGCTTTCATAATAGATTAACTTTGATGAATAATCAAAATTCAATCTATTTTATATATTATAAAAAATCATACACGCTAATAAATGACATACACTTACTCTATAAGATAGCTCTTAGACTAGCAAACAGTTCTTTGAAAAATAAATATCTCACTGTCTTTAACTTATATCTATTTAGGAAATTAGGATAATTGTAATTATGGCATACTGAGTCAAATTTTAGCTCACATAGCAGCCAAAATTTGACTCATACATGATTTTTCTTACATCTTATGCTATTCTACATAGTGCAGTAAAGAGCTTTACTAATCTAACTATTTGACGACAGCAAATTTTGCTGCATAGGAAGATAAACTATCGACAATTTGGGGGTAGTCCTTGGATACGTTCAATGTCTCATAGGGATCTTCCAGGTGGTCAAACAACTCCGAATGAGTAGTCGAAGAATCACTATATACATTTAATCTAAATCTATCTGTTCGTAAACTTACTCTTCCTCTCCAATGTCCTATCGCTACATTATCCAGATTGCTTTCTGGTCGATTGAGAATGGGTACAAGACTTTGACCTGAGAGGTCCCTAGGGGGAGTCAGATTACATAATTCAGCCAACGTGGGATAAATATCTACGGATTCTACAATGGTGTTTGAACTTTTGCCAGGGTGAGGCATATCAGGAATTCGTATCATCAATGTACTATGCAAGGCACGTTCAAACGTACTGTGTTTCCCCCAGATCGTATGATCGCCTAAATGCCAGCCATGATCTCCCCATAAAACAATGATGGTGTTCTCTGCCAAACCCGTTGATTCCAATTTTTCCAGTACTTTCCCTACCTGTGCATCAACATAGCTCACACTTGCAAAGTATCCATGCCTAAGCTTCCTAGCGTATTCATCGCTTATCCTTACTCCTTTTCCACCTTTTTCTGGTTGAAGTTCATAGTTTCCAAACATTTCTCCACTATTGTGTACTGCATTGGGATGAACGTGTAGAGGAATATCAGGATTTGGTGAGAGTGGAAGGGAATCAGGTTCATAGAGATCCCAATATGTTTTAGGTGCAGTAAAGGGTAAGTGTGGTTTAAAAAAGCCGACTGCCAACAAGAAAGGATCAGATGACATGGACAATTCGTCTAACTTGTCAATTGCCTTCTCGGCAATTAATCCATCTGGATAAGCGGTATCAGGAACAGCCGCTGATTCGTAAGGGGCTACCTGTTTAGCTTGTGTATTTCGATTGGTGCCATCCGCATAACCGAAAAATGCATTCCATGCCGTTTTCCATTTGCCTACCGGCCCCCAGATTTCATCCCAACTCTTTGGCATTTCCAGGCTCCCATCCCCTTCACCTTCATATGTATATACTTTCCCATCTACATAATGTCCTATTTTCCCCAATGCAATAGTATGATACCCATTCATTCTGAAAAAATGCGGGAAAGAGGTATATGTATTGGTATCGGTATTCACTCCCATAAAATCGCGGATAGCCTGATTACCTATATGTCCCGGAAGCGTTGGTCTTTTTCCTCTCAACATGGCAAAGCGAGAAGCGCCACAGGTAGGAACTTGTACATAGTGCCTGGTAAATAACCTTCCTTCTGATGCTAATTTATCCATATTAGGTGTATGCATATAGGATTCACCATAGCATCCGAGTTGTGGTCTCAGGTCGTCAACAGCTATGAATAATATGTTGGGAATCTTTTTGGGAGGATTTTGCTGAGTATTACACCCAAGAATAAGAATAGTGATAATACAAAAAAAGAGATGTCGTTCAATATGAAATTGCATAGTTTGCCTTTGGATGAAAAGCCTAGTATCTTCAATGAAGATAAAAAATAATAGTAGTTAAAAGGAAATGAAGAAAAAAATACTATGGGTATGTTTTTTATGTATGGGATTGTCTACTAATGTTTTTGGTCAACTTACCTTAGTCGAATTAAAAACACAGTACAGTGCACTAGGCAATACTCCATATAAAAATCGCAATCCTAATACTGTGTTGGATATGCGTCTCCGCGAGACCAGAGGGACCCCTTACATTCAAAAAGATTGGCTACCCGGTACTGTGTATTTGAAATCAGGAATGAAAAGAGAGCATGTACTAATCAACTATGATGTTGTAGAAGATAAACCTATATTTCAGGGTGAGCAGGGCGGCGATATTTATATTTCTCCCCGCATTGTCGATTATTTTGTCATGCAGAATGAAGATATACAACGCGTATTCCAGCAGTTCCCCCACCCTAAAAAGAAAAATAAATTTTTATTTATGGAACTTTTGGAGCTAGGAAAGGTGTCTCTGTTTATTAGAAGGAGAAGGTATTTTGTACCTGCTGACTACTCCAATTCTGCGTATAATGCCCAACTTAATGCAGAATATAAAATTCTCCCAGATAAATTCTACATGATCAAAGAAGGCGATAATAAAATGTACAAACTTCCCAAAAGAAGAGGTGCAATATTAAAACTTTTAAAGGATCAGAAAGCATCACTCAAAGCTTACCTAGATGAACAAGAGATATATGGGCCCATGGAGAATCTGGAGATTCTCAATGCAGTGAAGTATTATAATTCATTGAATGAGTAGATGGATAAATTCTATCTTTGGTACCCTAAGGACAGCACGCCCTTCAGTGAGTTCTTAGAATAGATATTTTTACCACATTCCCATTCCCTATACCTTGCTTTTATGAATGTCGCACATAGATTGAATACTAAGCATCTCATACTACTTGTTACAATAGTAAGTCTGTCAAGTACCATATTCAGTTGTAAGCCGCATTCCAATCATTCTAATACCTCCAAAAATTCTAAGAAAAAAGATACAGAAAAACCTATCCCGGTTCCTATACCCATCAAAGTTAATGACATAGTATCTGTCTACCAGCATCTGAATACTTATCAATCCATATGCAGAGATGACTTGATCGACATTGGTCCTGTAGTTAAAGAGATCGCTCAAAGGTTGGAAGCCCAAAATTTCCCCTACGTATCGGCGGATACAGCTGATTGTTCAGGTATGTTTCATAGGGTATTGATGGAGTTTCAGCAAGCATGTCCGGAGCATGATATTCCTGCCTTAAAGACATATCGCAGTACCCGGGACTTAGCCAAATGGTATCACGAACGCGAGCGTCTCATTGTTGTACCCCTGGATAGTGCGGAGGCCTATCAACACCTCATCAAACCTGGAGCAGTGTTATTTTATGGATATGGAGGTAAGAAGTACGCAAAATTTTCAGCTAACGATCTTTTTAAAAGAGGCAAAGGAATCAACCATGTGGGTGTGGTGGTAGATGTGGACTACGATGATAATGGCAATATTGAAACATACTATCTTTTCCATGGAAGGAATCCCAAGTATACTGCTGGGATCACTGATTTTCATAGAAGAATCCCCTCGAGAAGTAGTTACCCTCCTCTGGGAAATGGTCCAGAACAGTGGGTGGCATTTTCGACGCTTACTATAGATCTATGGAAATAGGAGTGTCAAGCAAGTCAGATGTTCCATAACTTCCATCTGTCATTATTGGCAGGATTCATAATTAATTATCGTTTGATCCTACCTACTATTCCTTCCGCTTTTCTGGCTAGTCCATGTTTATGCAAAAAAAAAGACGGCCGGGCGGCCGTCTACAATAGGAGCTTACTTGGGTTTGGTATATAGGAAGGATAAATGTTAATACTAAGTTATTCCTCATTCATGTCGCAAAGAATATACCACAAACCTGGAAATATCCGGCCCGATGAAAGAGGGTATTTACTTTTGTATATATAAGACGGATGTCCGTGTCAATTTCCTTGAGTATTATGCAAGTTTAGGGATAATATTTATTCTAGACACTTGATGAATACTCAACAAAATGTATGTGAGATTCCTATTATGAGCTACTTCTGTTTAACAGCAGTCCACACAGCCAGGAAATCCCTTCCGATTGAGTGGGTGGTTCCTTCCATTGTTTTTCCATCCCATTTTGCTACAGTACCATAATATCCGCTATTGTCTTCAGTAATGAATGCCAAGTAGATAGCTTCATTTCTTTTGACTAATCTACACTCCCCCATGTCGCTGTAATAAAAAGTGCCTTCAAACGTATTATTGGAGATCTTTTTAATATGTAAGGTTGTGTAGCTGGGATCCTCAGTATCTCCATTATCAAAAGTTACCTCCCAAACACCAACGAGATCATCGCGGTCCTGATTCCACTCTGGTTGTAAGATGTTTTGAGGGAAAAAAGTAAAAAGCAAAAAAATAGATGAATAGATAAACATATGCTCAAATGTTAAATTGAAATTGTTCAAAGAAACATTCAGGATATCATCATTTCGCCTCAATTTGCAAGATGAAACAACTAATAGCACTCAATTTTTACATTGAGTCAGTGTATCTCGGTATTCACTGGGGGAAAATTGGGTAAATTTCTTAAAGCTCCGATTAAAAGATGCTTTGGACTGAAACCCAGCTTCCAAGGCAATAGCAGTTAATGTGTAGGAATGATATTTCGGGTTCCGCATGAGTCGCTTAACTTCTTTCACACGGTACGAATTCAAATAATCGGCGAATTTCATGTTCAATTGTTCATTTAACATCTGAGACACGATATAGGACTTATAGCCGATGGCTTCTGCAAATGACCTTAAACTTGCATCTTCCCTTTTATAGAAGCCCTCTTCCATCAACAATTTCATCTTATCAAGAATATCTTTTACGCTATCCGCTGTCAAGGATAACACCATTTGTCTTTTTTTGATATAGGGTACTTCCTTTCTTCTTGAAAATCCTTCTAACCCCAACCAATACGTCATTAATGCCATTGAAATGTAGATAGGAATGGGATAAAAGGGTTCAAACGCATAATTATAGAATAAATAATCTGCACTTACTGTTATGATACTTATCATAGCAAATAGTCGATACCCCCACAAGATTCTTTGTATCCATAGAAATCCTGATTTTTTAATTTCCAGTCTAGTACTTTCTGTCTGAGTAAGTTGTGTAATCCATCGATCAGATAGAAAGGTGTAGAATAATATTAATCCTCCAGCGATAACAAATGGGAAAGGAGTATGTACCCATAAGATATAACTTTCTGCACCTAGCCAAGGAAGATTTTGAGGATCCCCGTCCCAATAAAAATTTTGTGTTTTAACCCAATTACTAAAAATAAATTCCACACCAAGAGGTATGAAATGAATGAGGTCTTTCCTGGTAAGTCGAAATTCAGGATACGTATAGCTCGCTATGTAAAAATACAGAAGAGGGCCATAGATCCAATTGTATTCTAATAATACATGATATGTCCAATGATTTACTCCTACCCATTCCAGGATACGCATAATCTCGACAACTAACCTGTAGGAGAGAAAAAACAGTAAATATGCCAGAAAGCGGTTTGCTTTGGGGTTTGGGACATCTTTCTTTAAGAGGACACTTCCCAGGATAATCCCTTGCAGCGCCCCAAGTGCCAAAATGAGTATAAAAATCTGATTCGACATCCATCCTCTCGATTTAGAAATGACTGTTCAACAGCCATTGGTACTACGATGAAAAAATACCTAATTATTTAAGCAATTGCTTTTATAAGATATTTGTTCGATAAGTTACATTAATATTAACTTAGCATGTATGGAAGACATCATTATTACGGAATGGATAGGTATTACGATTTTTCGCCCGAATAATCTAATAACTAATCTCATTGTTGGCGTGATAGGGGCAATCCTAACCTGGAAATTATACCAAAAGAATTCTGGTAATAGTACTTTTTTGTATTACTGGATGGGATTCTTCTTTTTCATTGGTCTGGGTGGTGCAATTGGTGGTATTGCACATGCACTTAACTATGATTACCCTGAAATAAAGCACACCTACTTACATAAAGTAGCCTGGACGGTAGCTGGTTTTGGCCTTTTTTTTGGCGAAATGGGATCATTACAACTCCTGCAAAATAAAAGACTCCAATATATCCTTCAAGGAGTTATGGTTTTCAAACTACTGTTTTTCATCTTCTATCTCTACTATTCTCAGATGTACCTGATTGGTAACTTCAATCACTTTGACATTGTCAGGTTCAATTCAGCATTTGCCGTATTAGGTGTCATGCTTCCCTGCCAGATATATTTTTATCTCACCCAAAAGAATGTAGGAGCCTTTTTCGTAATTGGAGGAATCTTTTCATTGCCATTTACTATCCTTTTTTACAACCTAAAGATCAATTTCGCTCAATGGTTCGACTATAATGATATCAGTCACCTGATTGAAATCATTTGCTTGATTTTGATGTTTATAGGAATCAGTATAGAGCATGACCATTTGAAACGAGAAGATAAGATTAAAAGTCTGTAAAGAATTGTTCTTTAGTGAGTAAGTATGGAGGCAATAGTTCAACTATTCCCCACCCGAAATATTTCTG
>CAZZEC010000058.1:29930-32527 GCA_964652565.1 uncultured Bacteroidia bacterium | reverse complement strand
AATCAACTTGAGCTACTGACTAGCAGCTGTTAATGATTTTAGTGCGTTTGCCCTGAGGATCTGCCCCCTTTTGGCTCAAAAAAGAGCTAGATAAAAAAACTGCCGCCTCAGAGAGACGGCAGTATAAATAACTATATATGCTAAATCAAGATTATTTTAATACGACCATCTTAAAGATAGAACGAGTTGAAGAAGTCTGCATACGTATAGTATGTACACCTGATTTCAATTGATCTACATTTAAGGACCAGTTATATTGACCTGTTCCACGACTTTCAAATACTTGACGATATACATTTCTACCCATAGCATCAAGAATATCGAATGTGACACTCCCAGGTACTTCTACTTCATATGCCACTGTAGTAATCCCAGAGGCTGGGTTGGGATAAACTGTCAACAATTCATCTTTTTGCAGTAAATTGTCATTACTGGTAGGCGCATTGTTCAACATAGTAGTTGATCCATCTTGTAGTACCATCATAGTATTCATCAATCTACCATTTTGATTTTCAGATGGGTTCATGAATCCAGAAGCTATCAATAATCCTGACTCACCCTCCATAGATCTCAGGTTTGCATTGAATGATGAAACCACGTTATTGTTGTCATTTGCAGGAGTGATAAAGAGGTTGTAGTCTTGAATACTCAATGAGCGTCTCTCACTAAAAGTACCATATGATAGGTTAGAGAAAAGAGGCGTAGTATTCAATTCTGCAAGGACATCTATATCTGGTGCATCGGTAATACCATGGAAAGCTGTCATCTTGAAGTTGTTACCACTACTCATCCTAATTGCACCGTCTTTTACATATAGGTCAAATTCTGTGTCATGACCTAAAGGATTAGCTGCAAAGCTAGTTGTGTTGAGCAACCCGTTAGCTACTACATAGTAATTTTGACCAGATGCTAATGTTAGATCAAAAGATCTAATTCCTTCAGCCTCACTTGTACTATTTTCTCCAGCAACTGTTATGGTTAATACTTTATCAGCGGGAAGATCCAGGAAAGGAGTTGCAGACTGAAAATTAAGATTATCAATCTTTTGAACTTCATCTCCGGTATTAATATATACATCTACTACAGCAGCAACTGGATCAGCAGCATTATGAATCATCTGTATCCCTGCAGTACCAGCTTCAGGCAACAACAGTACTGTACCATCTGGTAATACAGCAATAAGGCCAAATGCCTCACCTCCTGGGTTCATGGTAGTATCTAAAAATCCGGAAGCTGCAATAAAAGCTGCTCCACCTTCTAATCCGCTGATATCTGCGTTATATGAAAGCAACACCGTGAGACTGTCTCCTCCGGGAGTAATATCGAGTTGATAACTTTCCGCAGGAACATTGAGATATCCGGCAAAATCTGTATAAGAAAATCCGGGGATGATAGTTGCTCCATTGGCGTTTACTCCCACATTAGGAGCGTCCGTTGCCCCATGTAGCACTTTAAGGTCTACACCAGTTCCACTTTCTGCACTTTCACGAGCGCCAGCTTCTACGAGTAAGGTAAATGCAGTAGATACTTCATCTGGATTAGGAGCAAACTCGTCAGGAGAAAGTACGCCATTGGCAACCACATAGTAAGATTCATCATCCACTAAGGTAACAGGGAATGAAGCTAACCCCTCTGTAATACTTTCACTATTTCCGCCTGCAATTACGATCGTTATTTCTACTTCTGCAGGTAGCTCCAGAAAAGGAGTTGCAGTCCGGAACGCAAAATCTTCAATTTTTATGGTATCAGTTCCCAGGTCAACATATATATCTACTACCTCTGCAGCGGGATCCGCAGCATTGTGGATGACTTGCACGCGTGCAGAAGGTACAGTAACTGGGAGTTCAATAACTGTGCCATCAGCCAACACCGCTATCAGTCCGAAAGCTGTTCCATCTTGATTATCAGATGGAGCTAAGAACCCTGACGCGATAACAATGGCAGCGCCTCCATCGAGTCCATTAATATCGGCATCAAAAGATGCTACTACTGTTTCAGGTTCACCCCCCAATGTGATGTCTAGTTGATATTCTGAAGCAGGTACATTGAGATATCCGGCAAAATCTGTATAAGAAAATCCTGGGATGATTACGTCTCCATTGGCATTTACTCCCACATTAGGAGCGTCCGTTGCCCCATGTAGCACTTTAAGGTCTACACCAGTTCCACTTTCTGCACTTTCACGAGCGCCAGCTTCTACGAGTAAGGTAAATGCAGTAGATACTTCATCTGGATTAGGAGCAAACTCGTCAGGAGAAAGCACGCCATTAGCAACGACATAGTAAGACTCTTCATCTTCCAATACTACGGGAAACGACGCTAAACCATCTTCAATGCTTTCACTGTTTCCGGCAGCCACCACAATTATGATTTCTGTTTCAGCAGGCAAATCAAGGAATGGTGTCGCAGTACGGAAAGCAAAATCATCAATCTTTATGGTGTCAGTTCCCAGGTCAACATAGATATCTACAACCTCAGCAGCAGGATCTGCAGCATTGTGTATCACCTGAACTCTTGCTGTTGGAGGCTCTTCGATAGCGACGGGAAGCAAAATGACAGTTCCATCGGGAAGTACTGCTAATAAAGCAAATGATGGG
>CAZZEC010000058.1:26952-29830 GCA_964652565.1 uncultured Bacteroidia bacterium | reverse complement strand
GGGAAGCAAAATGACAGTTCCATCGGGAAGTACTGCTAATAAAGCAAATGATGGGCCATCCATATTGGCAGTGGGGTCTAAAAATCCAGAAGCTACAATTAGTGCTGATCCACCTTCTAATCCAGTAATATCAGCATCAAAAGATGCAACGATAGATTCAGGCTCATTGGCAAGCGTGATGTCCAACTGATACTCACTGGCTGGTACGTTGAGATACCCTGAGAATTCTGTATACTGTAATGCTGAGATGATTACATCACCATTTGCATTGACACCCACTCCTGGTGCATCTGTAGCACCATGTAAAACGTTTAGGTCTACCCCTTCTCCACTTTCGGACATTTCCCTTGCTCCAGGAAATACAGATAAAGTAAATGCAGTTTCGATCCCTTCGGGATTAACAGCAAATGTATCTGGATTTAATACTCCATTGGCTACGACATAATAAGACTCATCAGCAGCTAAGGTAACCGGGAATGAAGCAATCCCTTCCTGGATGCTATTACTATTTCCACCAGCAACTACTATGTTCAATTCCGTTTCTGCAGGTAAATCCAAAAATGGCGTTGCAGAACGGAAAGTAAAATCGTCTACTTTGATTGTATCCTCTCCGGTGTCTACATAAATGTCGACAATCTCTGCAGCAGGATCTGCGGCATTATGAATAACTTGTACACGTGCAAACTGTGGTTCATCGATGATTGCGGGTAGTTCAATGACAGTACCATCAGGTAATACTGCAATTAATCCAAACGCAGCACCGCTTTGATTAGCTTCAGGAGTAAGGAAACCAGAAGCAATCACAATGGCTGCTCCTCCATCCAATCCAGTGATATCTGCTTCAAAAGAAGCAACAATGGATTCAGGCATACCGCCTAGTGTTATATCTAATACATAACTCGTTGCCGGTACATTTAAATAACCTGCAAACTCTGTGTATGAGAAGCCTGGAATGATCGTGTTTCCATTGGCATTGACACCTACATTCGGAGCATCACTTGACCCATGTAAAACCTTCAGGTCCACACCATTACCACTTTCAGCAGCTTCACGAGCGCCAGCTTCAATCAACAGGGTAAAGCCAGTAGAAATTTCATCGGGATTAGGCGCAAATGAAGAAGGATCAAGCACCCCATTAGCTACTACATAATATGATTCATCAGCAACTAATGTAACTGGAAATGAAGCTAATCCATCAGCTATGCTTTCACTGTTTCCACCAGCAACAACAATGTTTAACTCTGTTTCTGCTGGTAGATCGAGAAATGGGGTAGCAGAACGGAAAGCAAAATCGTCTATTTTGATTGTATCCTCTCCGGTATCTACATATATATCGACAATTTCAGCGGCAGGATCCGCAGCATTATGTATAACCTGAACGCTAGCTGTTTCAGGCTCTTGGCCAATCTGAGGTAGTTCTACGACAGTTCCATCAGGGAGTACAAATAACAAAGTAAATGCCGCACCTTCCTGGTTAGAAGATGGGTCTACAAAGCCAGAGGCGATTACAATACCAGCAGCGCCATTCAATTCAGAAAAATCTGCTTCGAATGAAAATAATTCTTCATTGGGTTGGTTACCTAATGTAATATCTACCTCATAAGGTCTGGAAGCAAAAATGATATAGTCTCTTACAAAGTGTTGATATCCAATGTTGGGAATAATGACACGGTCATCAAATTTGATCCCAACACCTGGTGCGTCCGTAGAACCATGCAAAATCTGCACATCGACATTAAATCCTGCTATTGCTGATTCTCTGGCTCCTTCTTTAATCAGTAGCGTAAATCCGGTGTCTTGTCCCAGTGGGTTTTCTGAAAAATCATCGGGGCTCAATACACCAGAAGCGACAATATAATAAGCCTCTCCTGCTTTTAATGAAGCATTGAATGTTGCAATCCCATCAGAAATACTTTCACTGTTTGCACCTGCTATGACTATCTCTAATGCTACACCAGCAGGGAGATCAATAAATGGAGTAGCAGTTCTAAAGGTGAAGTCTTCAACTTTAAGGGTATCACTGGGAGTTCTTACATAGACATCTACTACTTCTGCTGCTGGATCGGCAGAGTTATGAATAATTTGTGCTCTGGCAGTAGCTTTGATGGGTAATTCGATGACTGTACCGTCTGAAAGTACGGCAATCAGTGTAAATGCAGCTCCATTCTGATTGGCTGCAGGGTTTAGAAATCCCGATGCCAATACGATCGCAGATCCTCCCCCCAGACCAGATAAATCTGCCGTATATGTAAAGAGTGCACTTTCTGGTGCTCCAGCAGGTGTAACTTCAAGTTCATATACATCTGCGGGAATTGACAGATATTCTGTAAAATCACCATAAGAAAATCCGGGAATAATGGTATTACCATTTGCATTGACACCTACCCTGGGTGCATCAGTAGACCCATGGAACACACGCAGATCTACGTTATCTGCATTGCTAGATGAGGTTCTCGCGTTTGCTGATATGAATAGGTCAAAAGCAATATCTTTATGCTCAGGGTTTCCAGCAAAATCATGTGTAACCACACCATTGGCTATCACCTGATAGGATTGACCATTTTCCAGTGTGATTCCATGAAATGCTTTGATGACCTGATGCGCATTCTGGCTATTAGATGGAGATATGATGATGTTTATTGGGGTGCCAGAAGGCAATTCCAAATATCCTGTAGCTGTGCGGAAGGCTACATCGTCCAGTTTTATTTCTGTGCCATGATATTGTATGTAAATATCAACGACAGATGCTGCTGGGTCCGCAGCATTGTGGATGACTTGTACCAAAGAAGTTTGAGCCTGTAAACTAAACAGACCACCACTACATACAAGTGCAAATAGTAGAGTAAGAATATTTTTTTTCATAATACAGTTTTTGATA
>CAZZEC010000058.1:24828-26852 GCA_964652565.1 uncultured Bacteroidia bacterium | reverse complement strand
TTATTCCACCCTGAGGGAAGCTTCAGGGTATTGCAATATCACAGTTTTGCCTGTGATGGTTTCCAGCATAGGTTTTAGAATTTGACGGCTCTGTCTACGAGTATTTTCGAGTATTTGAGATTGTTCGGCGGCTCTTTTAATTTCTATCTCAGCCACACGATACGCCTGATCTACCATCTCAGCTTCATTCCAGTAGGTATACCAGGTTTCAAATACCTGAGATTGTTGGTGGTCTACTTTTACATAACACAGTTCCGGCTCAGGCAACTGGACGTATACAGTATCATTTAGGATTTGCACATCGTTGCTATCTACCTGCGCTAAGTCCATACATCCTACTGCTTCTCCAGCAACAATAAGAATAACCTTTGGGTCTGGGAACCAAGCCAGCTTTTGTTCGTGCTTTACCACGTCTTTGTATTGATATTTCACCAGTTCTATTTTACCCATCGTTTCCATTTTTTCTACGACCATATGATGCACGGTATTCGTAGAGGGTGGGGGAGGAGTGAAATCAAACATAGACTGAAAAAATACCAGACCGATGATAATCAGTATGGAAAATATTAATAATATAGAGAGAATGATATTTTTCATGTGGCTCATTCGGAATTATTCCTAATATCAGAAATTTTCATGAAAGACGTAAATTTGGTAAAAAGGTTTATGCATAAATATTTTCAACGGTTGATCGACAAAACGTTTATGTCTCTATGTACAATCCTCTATATTTTCATTTTGTTTTCATGTCAATCCGAGAAAATGCTTGATCCACCACATACATTGTCATGTATGGATAAAAGCAATCCCATAGGCATATATACTCCACATCCCAAACTAAGTTGGGAAGGTGTAGGAAATGAGGTGCAGGCTATTCAGATACAAGTAGCCGATTTACCTGAAAAATTAGAACGTCATACAGGTAATTTTTGGGATACTGGAAAGATCCCATATAAAGATTCCACCATCATTTATCAAGGGAATAAACTGCCAGCTGAAGGTAGAATGTATTGGAGAGTAAGATATTGGAATAATTTGGGTGTGATATCCAGGTATAGTCAGATTGCCAGTTGGGAAATGGGATTGATAGAAGAAGAAAACTGGGAAGCAAACTATATTTATATGGATTCCTTAGCACAGTTAGAAGGTATTAGGATGGATAGTATGAAGACGGGGTTTACAAAATCGCTTGAATCGCTCACAGAAGTAAGAAGGGCAAGATTATATATTGAAGCAAACCACAACATAGCGCCAAGTCTTCTCAAAAATAATGAACAAGCTGTTGACTACCACTTGACCGTGTCGTCTGATAGTTTATACAGATATTTGTATGTTATCACGCCATTTATCACCTGGGGGAATAATTGTTTTATTTTGAATGGACTTTTGCCCGAAACTGAATTCCGCGCACAGTTTATTCTGGAGTTTTATGATGGAAAAAAAGTAATAGAAACAGTCAGGAAGGAAGACATTTGGGTAAGAGAAGATGAGATAGTATTGGATAACAATATATGCAAATTATCCCCATAAGAATAAGTCATTTTTAGGTATGTCCTTTTATACCATAAAAAATGTAAATCACTAAGAGGAATATTCCTGTTTGCTAGAGATAATGGAAAAGAGGAAGTCTAGGTTGGAGACTTCCTCTTTTTTATGTCAAACTATATTGAGCGCATCCACTACTTCTTGCCCTGACTTTGTAGGGCTTCGCAATACTCAACTAGTTGTTTTATAGAAGAATCGTTGGGATCAATTGCTGCTACTTTTTCAATAAAAGGCTGCGCTGCATCGCAATTATTATCACCATCTTTGTTGAAATTGTAGAATGCCAAAATGAAGTTTGCAGTTTTAACCACGCTTTTTTCTGAATTTGACATCTCAGCCACGTTTTTTCCTTCCCAGATTTTCGCAGCTTCCTGAGCAGGTTCTAACATAACCCATTGCTGAATAGTATCCTGATTCTCGATAGTCTGAGCAATTTGGAATCTATATAGCCAGATATTGGCATAATCGTTTTTCAGCTC
>CAZZEC010000058.1:0-24728 GCA_964652565.1 uncultured Bacteroidia bacterium | reverse complement strand
ATTTCTCTTTTACCCATATCGGCCTTCTTTTCAAAATCTTCAGCTATCTCTTCGTAGATTACACTCCTTTCAGGTTTCATAGAGATCTCTTTTTCAAAGTATTCATCTGCTTTTGCGAATTCTCCTTTGTCAAGTAGTATACGACCATATGTTTCATAGTCATCTGCTATTCTGTATTCTGGCGCTTTGAGTTCGAAGTACTTATCCATATATTCCTGAGCCTTGTCCAATTCGTCGAGCTTTTGATAAGACATTCCCATTAGACGAAGCTTCACTCCAGTTACCGTATCAATGCTGTTGAACTGCTCAATTGCTTCTCCATATTTTCCACTGAGAAACAAGAATTTCCCATAATTCAACTCTGCATTCAAATCATTTTTCGTCAACTCCAGGTACTTCTCATAGTCTTCTCTTCCCTGCTCATATCTACCTGCACGCATCATAAGATCCCCACGTACCTGGTAAGAAGGAGCAAAGTCAGGATCTTTTTCAATGGCTGTATTGAGAAAGTCAAGGCCTGTATTGATCAATGACATTCTCTGTTCTTTTGCTGCTTCTTCATCTCCTTCAATCTTTCCAGCTTCATTGATCTTTAATTCTCCGATCCTCGTGTAAGCAGGGATATAGGTAGGATCGATTTCAATAGCCTTTTCATATTGATCTAGTGCAAATTCACTTACATCTCTTGCATACTCATAGTCTCCCAGCATCACATATGAAATAGGATTGTCTGGAGCTTCGGCCTGAGCCTGTCGAAGATAAACTTCCGCATCTTTGAGTTTACCCGCCTCGAGGTATTCTTTTGCAACAGCGAACTTGACTCTGATATCTTTGCCTTTGTCGTAGTATAATGCCTTTTCAACAAATTCCTCTGCTTCTGCATCTTTATTTTGCTGTACTCGTACCCTGGCCATTCCTACATGATTCAATGCAAATCTCTTCTTCTCATCGATTCCCTTCATGAATTGTTTCTCTGCTGATTCATAATCACCAGACTCAAATAGGGCAGTTCCCAGGAGGTAGTATCCATAGGGATCTTCGGCTGTAGCTACTTTCGGTCTTAGAGCTTTTACGGCTTCATCCAGGGAATTTTTGAAGATCATGTCTTCTTCTGCAGACCAATCTACATCTTGAGCAAGTAGCCCTGAATGTCCAAAAAATAGTAATGTAAATGAAATTAATAACAAGCGTCTCAACATAGTCTTTGTATTATTGGTTTGTTAAATGAATGCTTAAAAATTTGTAAAATGAATAAACAAAATACGAATATAATGTTATTTATTAAAGTGTTCTGCATAATATGTAATACAAATTATACCTTATCAGCTGTCTAGCAGCTGACAAAAGGTATAAAAGTTATTATTTTTCAGGAAATCTTACAACCCTTGTGATAGCTTTTTCTGGTACCAGCCCCGCTTTATGAAAGATTCGTTGGCCTTCATCACTGGCTAGATGTGCGACAAATCCCGTACCTAAGCCTACTCGGGGTTCTCTCAAAACAGCATATATATTTCTGGATAAAGGGTAGCAACCTTCACTAATTACTCCTTGATAGGGCTGAAAGAAATTTACCTTGTAGGTTTCTATAAAGGAGCAGTTGTTCACTGCTTCCAATTCCATGACTCGTATATCTTTTCTAAAACTGATAGCCTGTTTATCATCCTGATCACTAATCCATGACAATCCTATGACTCCTATAGCATTGGGGGTCTGAGACACATAGGATAGGACATCGGGGTTCGATTTAGCTGCAAAAGCGTCATTCCTAAGTGCGCGGTCATTGAGATAGTTTTGCTGTAAGTACCTCACAGTACTTGATTTTGCATGATCAAAGGCTAATAAAATCTTTCCTAGTTCTGAGGAGGGATTAATTTGATCCCATGTTTCGATTTGTCCTGTAAGGATTCCTTCAAGCTGTTCACTGGATAATGTACTATCGGTGTTGCTCTTGTGGATAATGAGTGCTACTGCATCTGCAGCTATGAGACTTGATCTGGCTCTTGTACCCTGCTCTTCAAGAAAGGTCTCCTCAGCAGCAGTAAGGTTCCTGCTGGATACTACCAATCTGATCGAGTCTTGGGTTAACATAGTGTTAATTGCCTCTTCACCGGGGAGGTAAACAGCTTTAACAGATGCATTCTCATATAAAAATTCAAAATTGTCAATTTCTGCCTCCAATATAGGTTTGTAGGTTTCATCTACCGCAATGGTAATATGTCCTGAAGTTGTTGACTCCTTTTGGTATGAATTATTGGTTAAAGAATCACCTTCTATTTTGTCCTGGTTACCTGAGGGTGAACTACAAGCAACCCAAGCAGCTACACTTAACCAACACAACTTTCTCAACCGCCTATACATATTGCCTATCTTTATCTTATTTCCTGTAAAGATAACAATTTTAGCTCGTTTTATTATCATTTCCACTTATCAAACTATTGTCTTTTTAACGAAAATTTTCTTTGTATGACTTATCAAAGTAGGTAATCGTTTAATGTAATGAGAAAAAAATAATGGGAATTTCATAAAGAAATATTGGTTTAAATAAAAATATTTAACCCAATACCGACTGTTTACAGTATGATGAATAGTATCAACCTAAATTATTCTATGTTAACATCACTTTTCCCCCCTGTTTTCTTTACAAGTCGTGTATCTGAAATGACAATATCGTGAGAAAGGGCTTTGCACATATCATAAACGGTTAGTGCAGCTATACTCGCCCCTGTAAGCGCTTCCATTTCAACGCCTGTTTTACCAGAAGTTGCCACTGTACACACTATAGTTACTGTATCTTCATGATTAGTATCTATTTGAAAGTCAATTTTTTCAATAATCAATGGATGACACAGGGGGATTAAATGACCAGTTTGCTTGACAGCCATGGTCCCAGCGAGGGTAGCCGTTTGAAATACGGGTCCTTTAGGCATATGCAACTCTCCAGACTTGAGGTGTTGGAGTATCTCTTCTCCCAATCGAACATTGGATCTTGCCGTGGCAACTCTATGTGTAATAGTTTTGTGGCTAATATCTACCATGGAAGCTTTGCCTTCCTGGTCTACATGCGATAAGTTCTGTGAGCTATCCATTCTCAGTTATTTTTGATCTTGATAAATGCTATCTTCGTTAGGTAAGCAAATAGACAATATTATTCAATGCTTTCATATTGACCAAAGATATATTTAAATATAAGGCACAGTTTCCAAAAGACTTGCGCCATAGGAGTTCTATGTTATGAGAAATACATGTTATTCCCATATTTCTTCATTTATAAGAATGAACGCTCAACCCTTGGAGGCTGTAATTTTTACAGGCTGAAATTGGGGGGCATCTGAGATGCTACTTGCATATTGCCTCTCCGGGGTTAGTCATGGTATATTTCTATGATTAGATAATAGAAAGTTTTACTTAAGTAGTAAGACGTTTTTATGTATAGTTTATACTTTTCAAGATTGTTACTTATGCTTAATAAAGCACATTTTCTTAGAATAAAACTATTATTTAGATGTGTCGATTTACTTACTATTGTTTTAATATTTACTTAGTTATAAAATTAGGTGCGTTCACACTAATTTAACACGCTGGGAATAAAATTACTTTACAAAAATTAATATATGATATCTGTACAAGAGGCTAGCAAACTAATTGAAGCGACGAAACTGGAGATGGGGGATGAATATGTAGCGATAGATGAAGCTGTAGGTCGTATACTCGTAGAGACTGTAGTAGCTGATCGCGATTTTCCTCCATATGATCGTGTGACGATGGATGGAATCGCTATCAACTTCGCTGACTGGGCTGAAGGTAAGCGATCATTTCCTATACAAGGGACTCAATTGGCTGGAGAAGAACAAATGACGTTACGGGATAAGGGACATTGTCTTGAAGTAATGACGGGCTCTATCTGTCCATTAGGTGTCGATACGGTGATAAGGTATGAAGATATAGACATGGATCAGCAGTCCCTTCCAGCCACCGCTTACCTGAAAACAGATGATATTTTTGAAAGACAAAATATTCATCCCAAGGGTACAGACCAACGAGCAGGAGATATTTTGATCGATTCGGGGGTAAAACTCAGCGCAGCAGAGATTGCGGTTGCTGCCACAGTAGGTAAATCCCAGTTAAAAGTGTCTCGATTGCCCAACGTTGCGATTATATCAACAGGGGATGAATTGGTAGAATTGGATAAGACTCCTGCTCCTCATCAGATTCGTCGTTCAAACTCCTACATGCTTCAAGCAGCCTTGTCAAGTCTAGGTATACCCTCTCTACACGACCATTTCCCTGATGATCAAACTGTTATTGAACAGCGATTAAGACAGCTTCTGATGGATAACGATGTGCTAATACTCACAGGAGGTGTTTCAAAAGGGAAAGCAGATTATATACCTGAAATTTTGATAAAACTAGGTGTGCAAAAGCTATTTCACAGAGTGAGCCAAAGACCTGGGAAACCTTTCTGGTTTGGAAGCAATCAGGAAGAACATAAAGTAGTGTTTGCACTTCCGGGTAATCCTGTTTCCTCTTTCGTTGGGTTTCATAGATATATCAGACCTTGGTTAATGAGTCAATTAGGTATTAGTGTCGGGCAAACACAGTATGCCCAACTCAGCGAAGCATATACGTTTTTACCAGATCTTACTTACTTTCTGCTAGTAGAAGCCATGTACGCAACTGATGGTAGATTATTGGCAAAACCTATTCCCGGAAGTGGTTCGGGAGATTTGGCCAATCTTTTGTCGTGCAATGGTTTTTTAGAATTACCAGCAGAGAGATCCCATTTTGATAGGGGAGAGGTCTTTCCTTTTTATTCGTACAGATTATAAATGCAAAGATCTTGATTCACCATTTGCAATAACCTAGTACAAATGGTGAATCAAGTTATGAAATATCACATATGCTTCTTCAGCTTATCCATCAATAATAAGAAAGATTTGGTATTTTGCATGATGTAGAAGTGGAGATAATATATCCCATTATCCATTAGCTCCATGCATTGCTTGTAAGCCCAATCAACTCCTACTTTAATTTCCTCTTCTTTAGTTTTAGCCGCCATCATCCTGTTTGTCAATTCTTCAGGAATATCTAAATGGAAAATGGAAGGCAATCTTGTGAGATGTTTTTTGGAAGTGATGATTTTCATACCTGGCACCAAAGGTATGGTAACTCCTTGTTTACGGGCTATTTTCACGTAATCAAGATATTTTTTAGTATCAAAAAACATTTGAGAGACACCATAGTGAGCACCTCCATCTTGCTTTTGCTTAAGTAAATTAATATCGAATGCCAAATTGGGGGATTCAAAATGCTTTTCAGGATAATACGACACACCAATACAGAAATTGGATTTTGCGGCATCGATCAATTCATCAATATACCGTCCCTTGTTCATACACGCTATTTGTTTTACGAGGTCTAACGCATATTTATTAACTGTTCTATCAGTAGGAATGGGACGATGGTTTTGTTTATCCCCTCTGATAGCCAGAATATTTTCGATTCCGAGGTAATTGAGTTCTATTAATGCATCTTCAGTCTCTTCTCGTGTAAACCCGCCGCATAACAAATGAGGAACAGGCTCAAGATTGTATTTGTATTTTATTGCAGCACATAACCCAAAAGTGCCAGGGCTTTTCCTTTTCACCTTTCTGCGGAATGTACCATCATTCATTTCCTCCCAGACTACCTCTGCTGCATGACTAGTAACATCTATAAAAGGGGGCTTTAAATGTATAATTGATTCAATTGCCTGATGAAGTTTGCCTATATTGTGTCCTCGCTTTGGAGGAATAATTTCAATACTTACAGTTGGATTCTTGACATTATTTAGATGTTCTACTACCTGCATACAATATATTTTTATTTTTCATTAACTTATCGCAAATATACTTTAAAATATCTCAACATATAACAGACATATCCTATCCAAGATCATTTTTACGGTTGAGTGATCAAATACTTATGTATTTCGGTAATCGAATAAATGGATTTCTGTTAACTCTTGTACAAATATAAAAAACTCAAACTTTGAAATTGTTAGAAGAAATCCTGATTAATTTTGGTAATGCTGCATGGGGGACTCCACTACTGGTTTTATTATTAGGTGGTGGCCTTTTTTTTACCATATATATTAGATTGGTCCCATTTAGGTATTTAGGACACGCTTTGAATATACTAAGAGGGAAGTATGACAATCCCAATGAAGAGGGACAGATCACTCACTTTCAGGCATTATCTACGGCCTTAGCTGCGACAGTAGGTATGGGAAATATAAGTGGAGTAGCAGTTGCTATCACTATGGGGGGACCTGGAGCCGTATTTTGGATGTGGATTAGTGCAATTTTGGGCATTTCCACAAAGTTTTTCACCTGTAGTCTGGCCGTGATGTACAGAGGTCGCGATTCTGAAGGGGAGCTACAAGGAGGCCCTATGTATGTTATTGTGGAAGGGTTGGGAAAAACCTGGAAACCTTTGGCAGTGTTATTTTGTGTAGCAGGGTTGTTTGGGGTGTTACCAGCCTTCCAGGCAAACCAATTAACACAGACTGTTCGCGATGTCTTATTGATCCCTAATGGAGTCCAGGAGACTTTTTATACCAATCTAACTACGGGTTTTATTATTTCAATCATTGTTTCATTGGTTATCTTTGGAGGAATAAAGAGGATAGGCTCTGTAGCGGCTAGAATGGTTCCTTCTATGGTGCTTTTGTACACGGGCACTGTACTTTATATTTTGTTTGCCAATATAGGAGACATTCCCGGATGTTTTGAATTAATATTTGTAGATGCGTTTACAGGGAATGCCGTAATGGGGGGAGCAGTAGGAAGTGTAATTGTTGCGGGAGCCCGTAGAGCAGCATTTTCCAATGAAGCAGGAATCGGTACGGCTCCTTTAGCACATGGAGCAGCCAAGACAAATGAACCTATAAGAGAAGGACTCATTGCAATGTTAGGGCCAGCCATCGATACGCTGTTAGTATGTACAATGACGGCTTTGGCCATTATCATTACAGAAACCTGGCAATTGGATATAGATAGTGGAATTACTATTACATTAGAAGCCTTTGAGAATCAAATCCCCTTTGCAGGTAAATACATATTGGTGTTATGTGTATTAGTATTTTCATTCACCACTATGTTTTCCATGTCTTATTATGGAACAAAATGTTTTTCATTTTTATTTGGAGCACATGTCAGCCACTATTATAACTATTTTTATGTGGCTATGATATTACTGGGAGCCGTAATTTCACTGAAAGCTGTAATTGGACTGATTGATGGTATGTATGCAACAATGGCTATTCCTACCATGATATCAGGACTATTATTAGCCCCTAAGATAAGAGCAGCTGCTCAAACTTACTTTCAGAAGCTTACACATAAATCGCCAGTCAACTGACTTAGACAGTTTGTTCTAGTTCTTCTAATTCCAACATAAGGGATTCCCATTGTTCTTGAGACACTTGTAGCTGATTTTGTAAAGATTGGTGTTCTTGCTGTAATACCTGAAGTTTATCAAAATCAGCAGCAACATCAGGTTGAGCCATTTCTAATTCTTTATTCTGTTTGTCGGTTTCCAGATTGGAGATTTCTCGTTCTACCGTATCTATCTCACTATATAATTTTTTGATTCGGTTTTTGATTTTCTTTTGCTCTTGAAAGTCTATTTTTTTGTCTTCTGTATCTGGTTGAGCGGAATAAGTGTCTTTCTCTTTTTTTGAATGTGTATCTGATTCTGAAGAGGATTCTTGTTGTTGCCGCCAACGCTCGTATTCATCATATGATCCAGGATACTCTTTGATGATGTGATTTTCCAGGTACCATATTTTATTCGCGATTTTCTGAAGAAAAAATCGATCGTGAGAAACGACGACATACGTACCGGGGTATTCATTGAGAGCTTCTACTAGCACTTGTATGCTTTGTATGTCTAAGTGATTGGTGGGCTCGTCCAGGAGTAAAAAATTGGCTTCAGATAGTAAAATTTTAGCGAGTGCGACACGAGATTTTTCTCCTCCCGATAATACGTGTATTTTTTTATCTACTTCGTCTCCTGAGAACATAAAACATCCCAGGATATTGCGTAGATAAGTTTCTGTACGCTCTGAGGAATGATAGGCAATTTCTTCCAGAATAGATTTAGAAAGATCCAGTGCCTCCAATTGATGTTGTGCAAAAAAGCTTGTATTTACATTATGTCCCTCAGTTCTTTTTCCCTGAAAACTTTCATTATTTGCCAGGATTCTCAACAACGTAGACTTTCCAGTACCATTCGCCCCTATCAAAGCAATTTTGTCGCCTCTTAAGATTGTTGCAGATGTATTATGAAGGATTTCCTTTTTATCGTAAGATTTACTAATGGTATCTAATGTTAGCACTTCCTTCCCCGATGGGTATTTCATCTCAAAGTGGATATTGATATCGGCGGTATCCGATTCGGGTGCTTCAACTAAGTCAATTTTTTCTAGTTGTTTGATTTTACTTTGAACTTGCCTGGCCTTAGAAGCTTTATAGCGAAATCTGTTGATAAACTTTTCCTGATCGGCGATGTACTTTTGTTGATTTTCATAAGTATTCCGCCGTTGTTCCTCTCGCAATTGTTTTTCTTTGAGGTAGTATGAGTAGTTACCAGCGTAGATATTCAGTTTTTGATGGCTAATTTCAAGAATTTTATCAGCCATTCTATCGAGAAAAAATCGATCGTGAGAAACAATGATACACGATCCCGGGAATGTTTTGAGATAGTTTTCCAGCCATTGAATGGAAGGGAGATCCAGGTGGTTGGTGGGCTCATCTAACAGCAAAAGGTCGGGCTGCATTAAGAGCATTTTAGCCAACATTACGCGCATGCGCCAACCACCGGAAAAAGTTGAAAAAGGTTGTACTTGTTCTTCATCTGAAAACCCTAATCCCGATAATACTCCATGAACCTGAGAATCAATGAGGTGCCCCCCTTGAGTATCGAAGATAACCTGTAAATTTGAAATTTCATCCCAGATAGAGGGATCCGTACTACCAGAATCCAGGGTTTGTTGAAGCTGCTCGATCTTGGATTCCATATGAAGGAGATCTGTAAATGCTTCTCTGACGATTTCATCTATTGGGGAATCGCTTTGGTATGAGAGAAGATCCTGATGAAAATAGGCAACTTCCAGGGAGTTGGAACGATGTAACTGTCCATGCGTTGGGGACATCTGTCCTGCAATTATTTTTAGTAGAGTAGATTTACCCGCTCCATTTCTACCAATTAATCCGATGCGTTCTCCGGGATTAAATTGATACGTAGCTTCACTCAATAACCACCTTCCACTAAACTCAATACCAATATTTTCAAGGTTTAATAAAGCCATAAACATATCAAATTTACACAATCTCCACAGGAAAAAACAGTAAAAAAAATCAAAAAATCTTAGTCTAAATACTAATATTTTTATAAATTGCAGTTGTAATGATATAATTGTGATCTCAAAATCACATAAAATTAGTGAAAAAATGTATCTGAGGTAGTTTGCAAAAGCATATAGTTATGGCATATCATTTTTCGGGTACAATGTAGAACTGTATGTTATGCTTATAAATCTTTTAATGATAGTATTTCCTTAGCAATCATTTACCCTTGGTTCGAGGGTAATACCTCTTCTAATTTGATGTTAGAGGATGATAGGCCATTGAGATTTGATAATTCGTAATAATTACCATTTAATTCTAATGCTATGGGTGATAAAGAAAAGTTTGTCATTGGGAACAATTTAAAGTTTTTGCGTAAGCGCAAGGGGCTAACACAGCAAGAACTCGCTGAAAAGTTAGGGATTCGGAGATCATCTATAGGTGCTTATGAGGAGAACCGAGCTACGCCACGTTATGATACGTTGGAAGGGGTATCCGATTTCTTTGGCGTTTCCATAGATATGTTGGTAAGAGAGGATTTATCTCAGCTATCGGAGGAGGATTTTCAGGATTATAAAAAAGGGGGCAAATTGGATGTTGATGGTCGAAAGATACGGGTATTGCAAGTGGCAGTTGACAATCAAAATCGCGAAAATGTAATTTATGTTCCTCAAAAGGCTTCTGCAGGATACATGAATGGGTATGCAGATAGAGAGTATATAGAAGAACTCCCCAAGTTTTTTCTTCCCATGCTTGGAAGTGGTACATTTCGCGCTTTCGAAATCAAGGGTGATTCCATGTTACCGTTGAAGTCTGGAACTGTGGTTATTGGTGAGTATGTAGAAAATTGGCGGGATATAAAAGATGGACAGACATATATCGTCGTGTCTGATTCCGAAGGTATTGTTTACAAACGCGTTTTTAATCGCATTACGGGAATAGGAAATGGCGAGCTATTACTTAAATCAGATAACGCAATATATCCTCCTTATAATATCCCAGTAGAAGATGTTAGAGAGATATGGAAAGCTAAAATGTTTTTAAGCAATGACTTTCCGGAACCCGATATCTCTTTAGAAAAGCTTTCAGCTATTGTAATGGACATCCAAAAAGAAATGATCCGTCTTAAGAATGACGAAAACTAACGCAACATACCGGAATCTTGCGTATTTGTTGTATTCTTTGAACCTTGACATAACTTGAAGTCATTAAAAATTATTTTTTCCGCCTTTTACTCATAGATTGTCTGTTCAATTTCTTTTTCGATTTCCAGGACAAACGCACTAAAATCATTAACAGCTGCTAGTCAGTAGCTTAAGTTGATTCAATATATACATATTTTAATCATAACTAACTAATAATGAATTATTTATAAAATTTGGTGCGTTTGCCCTTTTCGATTTCAGATACTATGAATTCAATTGATTACGACTTGCAAATTTGACCTTTAAATCAGAATTTTTGGCAGTCTTCTACAGGCAAATCATTGTATCCATGGTAAGAGCTATTCTAGTATTGCCGTTTCTATTTTGTTGTTTATTAATTAATTGTGTGTCACCACATTCCGATTCTCACGATATTAATCAACGCGATATCTTACCTTCAAAAGATTCACCTTCACAACATCTTCCATCTACGGATACGCTCCCCATATCAGATACAGCTTCTATGGATTTATTTACCCCATCCAATGATACATTACCTTTGGAAAGAAGTCTCATTGATCAAGGATTAGTCAACGTACAATCCTTATCTCCCACTATAAAGGTATCTTTACAGTATGCCACTGAAAATAATTTTATAGGTGAAGATGTATATGGTGGGCTGAACACATGTTATCTTCAGCCAGAAGTAGCACAGATGCTATCTGATGCGCAAGCACATTTAACTTCCAATCATCCCAGGTTGGTTTTGATGATATATGATGGTGTACGACCCCAATCAGTACAATATAAAATGTGGGAGATTGTGAAAGGCACACCCAATGAAAAATATGTCGCTGAGCCCGGTAGTGGGTCTATGCATAATTACGGAGCAGCGGTCGATGTAACCTTATTTCATCTTGATACAGGAGATGTTGACATGGGTACTCCCTATGATTTCTTTGGGCCATTAGCTCAACCAAGATATGAAATTCAATTTCTGGAAGATGGGAAGCTCACTAAAAGTCAAGTAAATAACAGGCGAATCCTTAGAACATCTATGCTTGCTACAGGATTCTCGGGTATATTGAGTGAGTGGTGGCATTTCAATGCCTTTGCCAGGGATACCGTTAGAAAAAAATATCAGTTAGTCAAGTAGTGTTAATCAAAAGCCTTTTTATGAAATCGTATAAACTTGGTGTTTCGCTAAGTGGAGGTGGAGCGAGGGGATTTGCTCATCTGGGTGTGTTACAAGCATTGTACGAATATGAAATATATCCCGATGCTATTGCGGGGGTTAGTGCTGGTGCTATTGCAGGAGTATTTATTGCTTCAGGTATGCAACCAAAAGAAGCCATGTCGATATTAAAAGATAGGGGACTGTTTAAATACTCTAAAATAAGGATACCCAAAGACGGTTTTATGTCTTTAGATGGTTTAGAAGAGATGGTATTGGAAGAAATTAGCCAGAAAAATATAGAAGAACTAAAAATCAAACTGTGGGTCGTAGTGACTAATCTGAACAAAGGGAGAACTGAATATATCGATGAAGGGGCCATACACAGAGCTATCAAAGCATCTGCCAGTATACCGATTTTATTCTCACCGGTGGAAATAAATGGGGAAATGTACGTTGATGGGGGAGTAATGGACAATCTGCCTGTCAAACCATTAGTAGCTTGTTGTGATAAAATCTTAGGTGTCAGCATTAACCCATTAAATGAAGAAGGTAGATTAGATAATCTTGTACAAATTGCTTCTCGGGTCTTTCATTTAGGTGTTAATGCTAATGCGTTGGAAAACAAGCAAAAATGTGATTTGCTCATCGAGCCGGTAGACCTTAGCGGTTTTGATTTACTGGATAGTAGTAAGTCTGATGATTTATTTGAAGTCGGCTATGAATATACGATGAAAGTATTAGACAAAAAGAGAGAACAAAAGGGGAAAATATTTTGAGATTACTCCTTCGGAATTTCCTGATCATCAGATAAAACGGGTATTTCTTGTTCTAATGGGTCCCCTGGCTCATTTACCGTATTTACCTCTTCCCAAAATAAGGGCTTTCTGGGATCGGGAATACCATCTGAGTTTATATTGGGTTTTATGGGGCGTTCTAATATCCTCCATTGCATGTTTTCTAACCTGTATTCGTTAAATATCACTTCATAAATGGGGTAGAACTTCCCTTCAGGATTCGCTAAAAAAATTATTTTTTTAGCTTCATTATCTTTTAAATAAATAATCATTTCTTGAGATAAGGCCTGATTCATTCCCTCGTAGTCCCCTTGTTCATTTTTGGAATAATAAATGCTTTCACTATTACCAATAACATGGAGTCGTGAGAGTTGATTATTGGCAAATTTTGCCCGCATTTCTTTCCCTTTTACCTGGTTGTATCCTACAGTATCTTCTTGAGAGACTAAAAAGCCATCTTTTCCTACCCACATTGAGTCAGCTTGACCATTTTTCAATTGTATAAATATTGTATCCCCACTGAGTTGGCTTTCACCTGACCAGATAATAGGATCTGAATGTAACACAATGCTTGAGTCTGAATATTCATATACAAGCGAATCGGCTTTTCCCTGCATTTCATTCATGAATATAGATACATCATAATAAGCCTTAAAGGTTCGCTTACCCATTGAATCTTCTATAGAGTAAAGTGTATCGGCAAACATATAGAGGGTATCATTATCAAATATCTGTACAGCAATAGCATTTTGTGTAATGATACTCTCTTTACTTTCTCGATTAAACACGCCATAATCACCGACAATCTTCAAAGATGAATCATTTTGCTCTACGATGACATCTCCTTTGGCTATCCCTATATTATCAACGTCAGCATAGTTGAGACTATCAGCATAAATGGTATAGGTAGAATCCGCAATAGAAGCCCTGGATACTAAGTCAATTATTTTATTTTCTGTGTCGTATGTTCCTTCATTTGTATTTATTACTCCTTCATCACTTGTAATAGTTGTAGGTGCCATGAATGTAGCTACCCGAGTTTCAGTATTATATCCCAATGTGTCAGTCTCAAGGGTATAGTCTGGATTATACAGCGTAACCTCCTCTTTAAAATACGCTTGTTTTAATCTCGGGTAGTAGGAACCAAAAATGCTGGTCAAAATATTCACTGTATCCTGCAATTTGCCTCCTTCGCGATAAATTCCCCATGCCTCATTTCTATAGTAAATGAGTTTATCAGTAGTAAGGGTTACCGTACCATCACTCAATACGATGTTATGATATACTTCAGCAATGCGGGTTCTCAAGTCGTAGATGAGTGTATCACTGAATAATTGCATAGAATCTGACAGATATACTTGAACATTTCCGTAAGCTTCCAGGCGATTCTCTGTTTCGAAATGGTAGGCACTATCGCAAAAGAAATCTGTAGAATCTTGAATGAGATGTACATTTCCTACAAGTTTTTTGTAGGAAGACTCATCAGACACCTTTTCAAAACTCAGATAGTCAGAATTGATAATTTTAAGAATTTTCACTTCGATGGAATCCTCTTCTGCGGAGCTAGATTGGCCGATAAGAGAGGTTGACATTCCTCCCATGAATAATATCAGGATCAAATTGATAAAAAGCGTATTACGGATATGTTTACACTTGATCATGCTTGCAAAGATAGTATAGATTCCCAAATCCGATATAAGTGTGCTGTATTGACACTAAAAAGTTGAGTTCTTCGTATGAAAATATGAAAAAAATTATCAGTTTCATTTTTTTCAGACCTATAAAGTTTATGAGTAATACAAAAGAGAAAAAGCCAATTCTTGTTCTCACCTTTGCCAATGAGTTTACAACCCATGGATTTTTGAGAAAACTTACATTGGAAATGAAATCAATTCTCCAAGTGTTGGAGCCTGCCGTTCAAAGGGATCGCTGTTTTGTAAAGATTATACCATCAGTCAGTCAAGCAGAAATTGCACAAGTTTTTCAGGATGAATGGTATAATGAAAGGGTCTGGATTTTTCATTACGGAGGACACGCAGATGAAGATGAACTGTGGCTCGAGGATTCTGTAAGAGAGAATAAGGCATTTTTTTCTATTGGATTAGCCAAATTTTTGGGGGCTCAACAAGGGCTCAAACTGGTTTTTCTTAATGCATGTGCTACCTATGAACACGCGCGTTTATTAATGGAAGCTGGAATACATGCAGTAGTAGCTACTTCCAGGAAAATTAGCGATGAGCAGGCTACACGATTTGCTACAGTATTTTATCAGGGGATGGCTGGAGGAGCAAATATCATAGAATCGTTTCAAGAGGCTGAGGGGATTATCCTCGGAGAATGGGGGGATAAGTGGAATAGAGAAACACCAGATGGAAGTACGAGAAGTCTATTTTGGGATGGAAAACACGAATCGCAGTCAGATTTTCCATGGAGACTATTTATACGAGAGGGTTCTGAAACATTTGTACAATTTTGGCGTTTGTTCTATGAATTAGATAAATCACAGAAAAATGAAAATTACGATGCTGAGGATTTAGTTGGTATAAAGATTAATAACTATAGTGTTAATCGGTTATTGGGACAGGGAAGATTTGGAGCTGTATATAAAGCTATTCACAGTAATCTGAATAGTGAGGTTGCCATAAAAGTTTCACACCCTACCCTTGAGGGATATGAGCAATTAAAGAGTATCATTTTTTCAGGGAATAAGGGTTTATCGACGTTAAAGCATCCTAATGTAGTTGAATTTTATGATGCAGGTGAAGCAGAGATTTTGGGTCATAAGCGCATATATGTGATCATGGAGTTGGTGAATGGAGAACGCTTAGATAAAATAGATCTAGGAATCACATATCTTAATCGCAATGAAGTTCAAGATTTGATCAAGATAGCTTTATCTATTGCTGATGGACTTCGTGCTGCACACAATACAAAGTTTACAGACGCTGCAGGGATGCCGAGAGAAGGATTTGTTCATGGGAACCTCAAGCCGAGGAAGATAATTTTTTCCAAAGAAGGAGTACCTAAAATAATAGACTTTTTATTCACAGATCTTGCAGGGTCTCACGTGATAAAAATGGATGTTCCAGATTCCGTAAAAGCATATCACCGCGATGAAAAATTGGAGGATTACTATCCACCAGAGGTAATTAATGGTATAGTTACGCTTAACAAGCAAACAGATATATTTTCTTTGGGTGCAATCTTTTTTGAGTTGGTAATGGGTAAAAGATTGAGTGAGGTAAAGTTTACGGACACTGAAGCGTTGGAGGATATGTTTAAAATGAGAAATAGATATTTGCCCAAAATATTAAGTAAGGTGATATATAAATCCACACATCCAAATCCAGCAAAAAGGTATCAACAAGTAGAAGAAATGATAGATGACTTGATAAAATCCACCTCTTTCCTTCAACGGCTAACATATAGAGTAACTAGAAAAATTGCTGATTTTTGAAATTTAGTACAATAAGTTAAAATCAAAAAACGTATTACTTAAAAAGTTTTTACTTCCTGTTATAAAATAATTTTATTATTGTGATAACTGCCTTATTAACAATGAGATATATGTATGGTAATACTTTTCGTAGTAAAATACTGTAATAGACCTAATTTAAGTAGTCGATATTGTAAAATTTTAGGGATCTTACAATTTTTTGAATCAAAACAACGTTTTAATCGTATTTAAATTGTTATACACAATAGTAAAATTAGCTAAAATGATTTAAATCGAAATATGAAAAATATTATTAAGCAGAATAAATAATTCGATTTATTTTCGTAATTTGCAGGAAAAATTTTACTTAAATATTCATTTTTTAATCATTCTAATGAAAAGGTTATGGCACAGTCTAATGGAGCGATGAAACCCAATGGGGTATCCAATATGGCCATTTTGGAAAAGCAACTCTTTTCGATGCGAGATGCGTTCAGACATCATCAAAACGATGTGAGAAGAAAATTCAAGATATCTTCGACAGAGATGGAGATTATACTTTATATTTCTGAATGTGGGCCGCAGCGGATGAAAAGTGTTGGTGAACATTTTAATATCAAGTTTAGTACACTTACGAGTTTGGTTGATAAAATCGAGCGGCTAAATCTTGTTAAGCGAGTGAATTCCAAAGAAGATAGAAGGTCTATCTTGATCACGCTAACCTCCAAAGGGAGAAAAATGCTTGATGAATACAATCAGCAGGTCACTAATCTGGCAGAAAGGATTTCAGATAGTGCTCAAGCAGATAGCATTCAGGCAATAGTAAATAATTTGGGTAAGGTGGAAAGCTAAAACACAGCATGTTATATAGGCTGTTCCCTCGCATTATCACTTTGCCCAATGGAGATAACAGGTTGAAATGTTCTGCTATCTTACATATATCAGGGACAGCCTTTTTAATTTTACGCTATTTTGAGTTTTGCGCTTTCATGTATACCTTGATAGAAGAATAGGAGGTACATGAAATGGCTATTGGCAATTTTGGGATTATTGTTTTGTTGGGGTTGTAATCCATTTGCTCCCAACTATGATGCTGAAGGGCTAGGTGATGAAAATCTATTGGGAGATCCAACTACGGTAGATGGGTATTTTCTGCTCTTCAAGAATTCTTATGAACTAAGAGATACTACGCTCTACGGCCGCTTATTCGCAAGTGATTTTGCATTCACTTATTACGATTTTGAACAAGGTCAGGAGATTAGTTGGGACAGAGCTACTGAGATGAATATTTCCTATAATCTCTTTCGGTCAGTTAGGCTCATAACGTTGGATTGGAACTTTTATATCCAACTCGACACTTCTTTGGTGACTGAAGCATTAATCACACGTAGTTTTAACTTGTATATTGAGCAAGATGATGAAGTGGCCTTCAACGGGAACGGAAGAGCCCGATTTAGATTGAGGCGTGAGGCTCCGGGTGCCCCATGGCAAGCTATTTCTTGGTTTGATGATTCTGATTTTTAATCCTTGACAAACTCATCTGCATATCCTGATACCATGTTTAATCCTCACCAAAAAATTCCCTTTTTCTTGGGCTCTTATTGTATTATTTGGTTTGCAGGCATCATATTTTTGACACTTTGGGGGTATAAGGGAAGCTTTTTATTTCTCAATTCCATGCATACTGACTGGATGGATGTCATTATGCCTCATTATACGCATTTAGGCGATGGCGTAATAGTGAGTATGGTATTTTCTTTATGCGTACTACCTAAACACAAAAGTATAGTACTTAGCCTGATTGTATCTTTGCTGTTCGTTTCTCTCAGCATATTTATTTTTAAACATTATGTTTTTGCTGATTGGGATAGACCTCTTCGGGAGTTTCAGGGGATACAACAGATACATTACATAAGCCTGGACCAGCTTACCCGTCATTCTTTTCCTTCAGGTCATAGTGCAGCTGCTGCTGCTATGTTCACCATCATTGCGTATCATTTTGAGAGAAACAAATATTTCAATGGAATACTACTGAGTATTTTTATGATGAGTATTGCTTATTCTCGTGTGTATATAGGCGTCCACTTTCTGGGTGATATCCTGGCTGGAACATTATTAGGAGTACTTCTGGCACTCATTGTATTACAATTTATATTTCCCCCCCTAAAAAAGTATTTTACTAACCTATCTACTGTTGGCAATGCCAGATGGAATGTAGGGTTGTATCTATTTATCATCATAGCTATATTGATTAGCATAAATAACCTTTATCAGGTATACTTTCATGATTGAACAGATTGATTCGGCAGATAAGTTGTTGTTTCAATGGCTTAATTTGGCTGGGGATCCCTTTTGGGATAATATTATGTTTATCATTAGCACCAAAACATTTTGGATCCCATTCTATCTGGTTATTTTGATAAGTGCTTATAGAATTAAAGGGTGGAAATCCATGTTGGGATTATTACTTGGCATTTTAATCGCTGTGGGATTAAGTGATTTTACAACATCTAGCATACTCAAGCCCTGGGTTGGCAGATATCGTCCTTGCAGACTAGAGGCTAATCTTCCGTTTTTCGTTGCTACTGTAAATAATAAATGTGGAGGATACTATGGTTTTGCCTCTTCTCATGCTGCTAACTTCTTTGCTATGGCAACTTTCTTGAGTAATTATTTTCGGAAAAGGATTTGGACATGGATATTTTTTCTTTCAGCTAGTTTAGTGGCCTTCAGCAGGGTGTATCTGGGAGTTCATTACCCAGGAGATGTAATTGTGGGCGCACTTATTGGAATTATCTGGGGTTTATGCATTTATATGCTTTATGACAGAATACCTAGAATCTGGAAAAAAATCCTGTAGATTTGTGTAAACTTAATTCATGAGTTCAGTTACTAAATATATTTTTGTAACAGGAGGTGTTACATCATCACTTGGTAAAGGTATTTTAGCTGCCTCGCTTGCCAAATTACTTCAACTTAGAGGGTATCGTGTAACTATACAAAAGTTTGATCCCTACATCAATATAGACCCTGGAACCCTCAATCCATATGAGCATGGTGAATGCTACGTCACTATAGATGGGGCTGAAACTGACTTGGATCTGGGACATTATGAGCGATTTTTGAATGCACACACTACACAAGCCAATAATGTAACCACCGGTAGGATCTATGAAACTGTCATACAAAAAGAGCGCAATGGCGAGTACGGAGGAAAAACTGTACAGGTAATTCCACATATTACGGATGAAATTATTCGCAGATTCTCATTGCTAAATGAGAAGGTAGACAATCCCTATGATATTATTATCACTGAAATCGGGGGGACAGTGGGAGATATTGAGTCCTTGCCCTATATAGAAGCACTACGTCAATTCAGATATGATTTTGGAGAAGAACATTGTCTGGTAATACATCTTACATTAGTTCCCTATTTAGGAGCGACTGGAGAGCTTAAAACCAAGCCTACTCAACATTCTGTAAAATTACTGCTTACCTCAGGAGTTCAACCAGACATATTGGTATGTAGAACTGAATCTCAAAGTCTTGCATTAGACGTAAGGAAAAAAGTGGCAAAGTTTTGCAATGTGAAACTCGAAGCAGTAATCGAAAATATGAATGCAGCTTCCATCTATGATGTTCCTTTCCTGTTGAGCAAAGAGCAACTGGACAAAGTTGTACTGAAATATTTGTCATTACCACTAAAGCAAGATCCTGATTTCTCTTACTGGAAACATTTTATTTCCAGGCTAAAAAACCCCTCTGATGCAGTAGAAATAGGGCTAATAGGTAAATACGTTGAACTTCACGATGCCTATTTGTCGATTGCCGAATCGCTAAAGATTGCTGCCGCAGAGAATGAGGTATCAGTAGACATCCGGTGGATACATTCAGAAGATGTCAACCACGAAAATGTGAGTCGTTGGCTAAAAGGATTGGATGCAGTACTAGTGGCTCCTGGTTTTGGCGTTAGGGGGTTTGAAGGCAAAATCATATGTGTAGAATATGCCAGAAAAAATCTGATTCCCTTTCTGGGGATATGTTTGGGAATGCAAGCTGCTGTGATTGAATATGGAAGGAATGTATTGGGACTGGATAAAAGTAATAGTACGGAATTTCAAACAGATACTCCACATGCTGTTATTGATATTATGGAAGAGCAAAAAGAGGTGATTCAGTTAGGAGGAACCATGCGGTTAGGACAGTATGCTTGTAGAATCAAGGATGGCTCTCTCGCAGCACGGACATATAAGCAGACAGTCATTCTGGAGCGTCATAGACATAGATATGAGTTCAACAATGAATATAGGAAACAATACGAAGAACAGGGAATGGTGTTAAGTGGAATAAATCCTGAAACTGATCTTGTGGAAATCATCGAATTGCCCGACCATCCTTTTTTTATTGGTACTCAGTTTCACCCAGAATACAGTTGTACAGTAGAAAACCCGCATCCACTTTTTCAGGAATTCGTTCTTGCCGCACAAAGGTATAAGCTAAACCTTAAAGTATTGGATTTACAATAACATTATATAGTGAAGAGATGGGGAATTATCTTCTGGCTTTGGAAACTTCCTGTGATGAGACAGCAGCAGCAGTATTTTCTGAGGATAGTGTTCTTTCAAATATAGTGAGTTCTCAATTAGAACACGCGGAATATGGAGGAGTGATTCCAGAATTGGCTTCTCGATTACACCAGCAGCAAATTATTCATGTGGTACATGCGGCACTTCATGAAGCTGGAATCACACAACATGACTTAGGAGCAGTAGCAGTAACTCAGGGGCCGGGACTACTTGGGGCATTGTTGGTAGGAGTAAGTTTTGCAAAAGCATATGCCTGGGCTTTAGGCATACCACTGATAGGTGTAAATCATATGGAAGCGCATGTGATGTCCAATTTTATGATGCCTGATCCTCCAACCTTTCCATTTTTGTGTCTCACAGTATCTGGTGGGCATACTCAACTTGTTTGGGTAAAGGATTATCTAGATATGGAGATATTAGGACAAACTATTGATGATGCAGCAGGTGAAGCCTTTGACAAGGCAGCAAAGCTCATGAATCTATCCTATCCTGGAGGTCCTGAAATTGATAAATTAGCACAGCAGGGTGATTCAGGCAGGTTTAATTTTCCTACCCCTGAGGTGAACAAATACGATTTTAGTTTTAGCGGGATCAAGACTTCTTTACTTTATTTAATACAAAATGAGATAAAGAAAGATCCTGATTTTTTGGCTACACACGCTGCTGATCTTAGTGCTAGTTATCAACATAGGATTGTGAGCATATTGCTGGAGAAACTAAATCAAGCAGCCAAAGATACTGGAGCTAAGCATCTTGCACTCGCAGGAGGCGTATCTGCAAATTCCGAATTGAGAAGAGAATTTCTGAAGATGTGTGAAGAAAATGGATATATTCCTCATATTCCGGCTTTTGAATATTGTACAGATAATGCTGCAATGATAGGGATTGTGGGATATCACAAGCTGCGATTAGGCATGACCTCAGATTGGAAAATGATTCCTTATACCCGTGTGAGTCCGTATCCTGATAGATTATCCGATTAACTATGATGATCACAGGGATTTTGATGGTGAGACAAAAGTAATCCCCTCAATTTTATTGAATTATAGATTGAGTAAATAATATTTTGAATATATTGTGTTAAAAGACCTGTTCCATGGCTCATTACCTGAAAAAACTATTTCGGTTCATCTTTGGTGAAACAGAAGAGACTCCAGCAAAGGAGGAAGTTCAACCAAAAGCAGAAAGCACCTTAGAACCCTCTACAGAAGATGTTGAAGACACGTACGCTGCTGATTTACCAGAATGGGAAGCAGTTGTTGTGAGGTACAATAGGGGCAAACATGATGTTTTGGGTAAGTTTTATCTCAATGGTCATTTCGAATGTTTTACTCTTGAGCCCTTAGATTCTCGCAAATCTTATATGGATGAGATAATACCAATGGGCAGTTATTCCCTAAATTTACGCAGAGAAGGCGGAAAGAATGTTGCATATTATTATAGATATAAAGCTATGCATAGAGGTATGCTATGGGTGAAAGGGGCTCATGATTTTCCCTTTGCCTTGATCCACGAAGGTAACCATGAGAGTGATGTGCCCGGTTCGATTTTGATTGGTGAGCTCCCAGTAAAAGAAGATCAAACTGATGAACCCAGAGAAGTATGGTATAGCGATCAGGCTTATCGAAAAATATATCCCAAAGTAGCCGATCATCTTGCAAAAGGAGGTATTGTAACTTTGTCAATAAGAGAGGCTTAAATCATATTATTTGCATGTCAGAGGGATTCACAAACCAAGAATTATTTGAATTACTGGAAAACAAATACCTTCAATACAATAATCCATCGTTTATAGAGACAGATCCGATTTTTGTACCTCATCAGTTTACACGAAAAGAAGATATTGAGATTTCTGCCTTTCTTACTGCCTTGATTGCATGGGGAAGAAGAGTGTTGATAGTAGAAAACGGGATGAAGATGATGGCATTGATAGATATGAAACCCTACGAATTTGTGATGTATGCCAGTGATAAGGAATTGGCTCAGACCTCTTCATTTGTACATAGGACGTTTAATGGTTCAGATTTCAACGCATTGCTAAAAGCATTGAGAAATGTATATGAAAACCATGGTGGGTTGGAACGCATTTTTTCGGATTCTATTACAGCTTATGCCAACAATGTTTACAGTGGAATTCTGCATGCTAGGTATATTTTACTCCAGGAACACATTATACCCCAAAGGACATACAAACATATTGCTAATCCAGCCAGAGGATCTGCTGCAAAAAGGATCAATATGTTTTTGAGGTGGATGGTGAGAAAGGACTACCAGGGAGTGGATTTTGGGCTTTGGCATGGCATTCATATGTGTCAACTTATATGTCCCTTAGATGTACACACGGGAAATGTATCAAGAAAATTGGGCTTGATCACCAGGAAACAAAATGACTGGAAGGCAGCCTGCCAATTGACTGACAGGCTGAGACAATTTTGTCCAACAGATCCAGTGAAATACGATTTCAGTCTTTTTGGACTAGGTGTATTTGAAAATTTTTAACACTCTTCCTAGTACTTGACACCCTTCTTTATTACTACTCCTGCAGATGTATTGACTTTTATTATGTAAGTTCCAGCAGGCCAAAGCATTGTAGGAATATCTGTGGGGCCTTGTATTGCTGGAAATGCACGGAATACTACATTTCCTAATACATCTGATATCGTAATTTTATCTATTCTATCTTTAACATCTATCTTTAGTACATCTGTAAATGGGTTGGGGTAAATATTCACCCTTTCATTTATGAGTACATCATTAGAAGTTAAATTGGTAATTTGTATACAGTAATCCTCAATTTCACCAAACTCTACATCTTGACATGTAATGGGGCTATCTCCAAATTGCATGGCAATACGCATTCTGGTAGTACCTAACAAAGCATTTTCGGGTATCGCTAAGGTGTCTGAGACTGGTCGAATAGTAGGAGAGGAAGTAGAAAAAACTTGCTCACCCTGATCTGCAAAATCCCCATTTTGATTCCAATCGATCCAGATGCTCCAATGTTCCGCAAAGGGTTCAACATTAAATCCCGGCCTTAAGGTAAATGGGTAAGACCTGGAAGGATTCAGCGTTATTTGGGCAAATCTTAAGTCACCATATCCATCATTATTTCCACTTGTAAAAGTCCTTTCACCAATCTCAACTTCTTCTATCCACTCATCTCTGGAACTTAATCCTTCCACTTCACAGTATGTAATATCTGTACAGGCTCCGCAACCTTTTGTTAAAAACCTCTGCGAGCTACTAAAGGCACTCGTATCTCCTTCACAAATAGTTGCTATTTGAATGTCATATCCTGTACATGGAATTAGTGAAATGAGAGAGAAAGTAGATTCTCTGGCAGAAAATGTCTCTGTTTGCCAGATATCAGAATCCAGGGGCTTAAATCTGGCTAAATATTCCTGGGCATTGAAGGAGGAACGTATTTCAATGGAAGCATTTTGTTCTTCTGTTTCTACCACTTCCCAATCATTAGGAGGGAGGCATAGTGTTGAGTCAATTTGCAATACTATACAATAATCCTCAGCTTCACCATTTAAAAAGGATCCACATACGGGGGGAGGTGATTGGAATTGCATAGCTATTCTTAATCGAGTATCACCTTCTTCAATATCAAAGGGAATAATCATTGTATCAAGGATGGGTTGTGCACTCGTTCCTCCTGGATCAAACACAATTTCTTCTGGTTCGTCAAAGGTTCCATTCCTGTTTAAATCTATCCAAATGAGCCAGTATTCTTCGAATTCATCTTGAGAAAATCCAGGTGAGAGTTCGATAGCGTAGGGTATACCGGCAGTAAGAACAGGTTGTTCGTCAAAAAGGAAACTACCATAGCCCTCGTTATTTCCACTTGCATTTTCCAGTGGACCGATTTTAATGCGATCAATCCATTCGATGCCATTTACACTGATTATATTCTCTCCTTGTATTTCACAATAATCACCTTCAACACATAATCCGCAATCCAATGTTCTAAAGGTAAATATATCAGAATATTCTCCTATGAGTGTGTCGCAGATAGTGCGTATTCTCAATTCGTATTCGACACACGAGCCTAATGTATCCAGCAAAAGTACTGTATTAGAGGTAGTTAATGTGGACCACTGATCTTCTCCGAGCACCCTTAGGTCAATTTCAAAGATATCCGATCCAAAAATTGAATTCCAATGAATCTGGCTTATACCTTCTTCAAGATTGTCAACAC
>CAZZEC010000057.1:26219-32602 GCA_964652565.1 uncultured Bacteroidia bacterium | reverse complement strand
TGGATTGCAGTATTTCCTTTGTGTTCAACATATTTACAAATATAAGGAATTGATCTAATACACAACGCCTTAATGGTTTAGTTTGACAACTTTTGCAATATTATCGCCTGGGTTTCTATCTACCAACTTGTGTATTGGATCTATGCCTGCTTTATAAGGCTCATAATCGATAACAACCTCAATCTCATTATACGACATATCAATTTTATGTTTATTTAAATACAATAACGTATCTGTACCTCTACTTGTTCTACCCAATATCCCTATATCTATCCAGTCATTTATCGATATCATGCGTTCATTACCCAAGCTATCTGCGCGATATTTTCTCGAACTAACGGGTATGTTTACCTTAAAACGTCCCTGCCCAATTTCATAGTACGTGGGGTTTAACACTCGATTTTCATATAAGGTAATAGATTCAAACAAGTCATAGATAATGTACGATAACGAATCGGGAGTCACTTGACGAAAATATACTAATAAATCATCCGCGGTTGGATATCTATCCGTTCGAAACCTCCAATCGTTGCAATATCTTTTTAGCGCTTGATTCAAACTATCTTCCGAGATATAATCCTGAAAAGCATACATGGCCAATGAACCCTTATGATAATGTATATAATCCTGATTTTCCACTAATACTAAAGGGAGTTCATTACGTAACTCTGTAGCACGACCTTGCAAATACAAGTCTAATTCGTACTTCAAAAAATATTGCATCATGGCATCGCCATATGCTTGTTTCATAACCATCAATGCTGAATATTGAGATAGCGTCTCGGATAAGAACGCATTCCCTTTTACATTGGCTTGTAATACCTGATGTCCCCACCATTGATGTGCGACTTCATGTGCAGTTACATAAAATGCCATATCTATGTCTTTTGCATTTACATCGACGACAAATCCCATTCCCTCTGAAAAAGGTATAGTTTGGGCAAATGATTGAGCAAATAGCCTGTATTTTGGGAATTCCATTATTCTCAGCTGAAAATACTGATATGGAGCGAAATTACTACTGTAGTATTCCAGCGACTTTCTCATTCCCTCCATCATACGCTCTATATTATAAGTGTGGGATGGATGATAATATATTTCCAAACGAAAAACAGAATCACTGTTTTGTACATAGGGGAGGAGCGTAGTATCTTCTCTTATTTGGTACTTTGCTGAGACGATACTGTAAAAATTCGCCATGGGGCGTTGCATATCATAATAAAAATAATTTCTATTATCAGTAGTCCAAGACTTTAGTAATCTTCCAGGGGCCAGAGCGATTTGATCACCATCTGTACTTAATTGGATGTCGAAATCTATATAGTCGGCATCATCCCCAAATATATTGGTATGTAAGCCTACAGAATCTCTTTTGCTTCTCATTCCCCTTTGAGGAGGAAGGTCATATTTTTTACGATCCTTATTATCCGATAATTCAAACTTATAATTATATCCTAAGGAAGGGAAATAATCATTTTTAATAAACGTTCCATTTTCCACGATTTCATTATTTACCTGATGTTCTCTGAAACCGCGACTTGTATAAGATTGTGAAAAACGCATCGTTAGGCTATCACCTGGATTTAAAGGATATTGTAACGTGTATATCCAAAACTGGAATTTTTTGTATTGTTCATCTACCTGAGAAGGTCTATCAAAATATAGCGTATCTAACGTTAGGCTAAAATCCCATGGAAGCTGGATATGGATATCTACAATCGACTCTGTAGACTTGTTGACGAGTATGTAGGTACCATTGGCTTTAAAATCTCGGGCTTGGGGATAAAGATCAACCTCCAGGCTAACAGATACAATTTTTGGATGTATTTGATATTCAGCTGATTTTAATGTCTGTTCGTATTCTATTTGGAGCTCGCGTTTATCACGGGTGTTGAGGTCTTGATTGAGAATAGATGTATTGTAATAAATCATGGATCCCATCAACAGAGATAATAAGATACCTCCTATAATCAATCTCCCCGAATTATGTGTAAATATCTTGAGCCTATTTGCTCCCCTACTTCCCCCATCATTTTCCCTCCATTTATTGTACCCAACAATACTTAACCCGATCAATATCATAGCAACTCCACTCCAATACAATCTGTAATACATAAACGGCTTTATGAAATGCCCATAACCATTCATATCAGAATACATATCTAATCCCCCACTAGCGTATTTAAACATTCCATGCTCCAAACCCAGCTGCTCCAGGAACAGTGTAAATAGAAAAAAAAGAATGAAAATGGTATGCCCAAGAAATTTATTTCGAGTCCAGATTTGAACAAAAAAAGCTAGTATAGCATATAGTATATAGGCAGACAGACTTCCGATTAATAGACCTTTTATATATATCCCTAATTCGTAATTGAAATATCCCTTAAAAGATTGAATACTCATTCCAACTAGAATTAATAACATCTGAAGCAGTATCAAAACCAGTAAAAGTCCAAAATATTTACTCATTAAAATGCGAGAGGGAGAAATAGGTAACGAATCAAAAATAGGCGTTAATTGAAGGTCCCTTTCTCTCCAAACCAATTCTCCACTATAAAAAGTAATAATGATCAAGTTGAATAATGAAAAGGAGTTCATTAACTCAATCATCAATGATGTAGTAGGTAATACCGCGGTCCCATATAATTCATTAAAATAATTACTATTGATTGCAATATTTACGATACCAACAATAGTTATAGCAAGAAATGGAACAGAAAACAATATTTCCCTTGAATAAATACCACTCAAGGACATCAACTGCTGTATTCTTGTCTGCCACCCCCCTCTAGGTAATATTTGAGGAAGTGGTACATCCTCTTCTACAATTGGAGAAAACTTCTTATTAAATCTTAATTTTGGAAACTTTTTCCACCAACGACGTCTGGACCTTGTTGAATCAAATGATATATAAGTTCCAACGATAATTATGCTAGCTATTGTAAACCAGAATATCCGATTGACAAATACTAACCCCGATAGCTTATACATTTGGGTATTGAGCTCAGAAATTGTCCAATATCTAGATACGACATTGAGTAAGTTTATACCTATGGGATCAAGTACCGCAGCCAAGGATTTTGTTTCCCAGTTACTGGCTAATGCACCTGTGGTGAAATATAATACCAACAATACTACTCCCTGAACAAATACCCAAAGAATACTTCGGTTATACACACCTCCCCAGAAAAAAAGCGCTCCGGTAAATAATAAGTTGGGAATAGTAAATACAAAGAATGGTTGTATATAGTGTAACGGTTGAAAAGTCAAATATTCATCAGAATTTACCCAAGGCATGTGGATACCCAACATGAACCCCCATAATATTCCTGTAAAAATAAATATTAACACCAACAACGATCCCAGAAACTTTCCAGCGAGATAACTTACTTTCGAGATTGGATGAGTAAAAATGATTTCGTAGCTATTGTGTAGATAATCTCTAAGAACAGGTACCCCCATTATTGCAGATGTTATAAAAAAGCCAGGAATAGCTGTCAACACGACCATCATCAGCGCTATTTGCGATGGCGCATTTTGTTTTACTTGTCCAGTAGATACTCCAATAGTAACCTCATCAATCGAAATGCCCAGAAAGGCAACGAGAAAAAGGATCAAAAAATAGAGATAGGTGGCTGGTCTCCTTGCCCTGTAATACAACTCAAATTCGACAATCTTCCACGTCATCATGAAAAAAATTTAATCTACTGTTAACCTATCTGGACAGCCATTTTTTCCGAATGATAGTTCTTTTCATCTTCATATATAAACGAGAAATATACATCTGCTAAATTAGGAACTACCGATTCAAAAGAATCTTCTGGAGGGAGATCTGATAAGACTCGTATTTCAGGTTGTCCTGAAATGAGTTTTTCCGAAATTACACGATAAGTGGTACGATAGGTCTCCAATTCTTCCTTTGTAATTCGTTTTCTCCATATCCTACCTTCAATATTGTCTATCGATTCTAAAGGGTTACCCTGCATGATCACTCTCCCCCGATTGATGATAGCCATATTAGTGCATAATTCTTCCACGTCTTCCACAATGTGAGTAGAAAGTATAATCACCGTATTTTCGCCTATCTCACTTAGCAAATTTAGAAATCTGTTCCTTTCGACAGGATCTAATCCTGCAGTAGGCTCATCAACGATCACCAGACTGGGATTTCCAATTAATGCCTGAGCAATTCCCAGTCTTTGTTTCATCCCCCCCGAAAGTGTACCCACCATCTTTTTCCTGGATTCCCAAAGATTTACGCGTAGAAGTAATGCTTCGACAAGTTGCTTTCTAATAGATTTTCCCATAACGCCCTTTAATACTGCCAGATGAGTGAGCATCGCCTCTACACTTATTTTAGGGTATAAGCCAAATTCCTGCGGCAGATATCCGAGCAAATTCCTAATCTCCTCTTGATCCTTTAATACATTAAAACCAATAAAATCTATTTCGCCTTCATCAGGTGCCTGGAGCGTAGCAATTGTACGTATTAGTGTTGATTTACCTGCTCCGTTGGGTCCCAATAACCCAAACATCCCTTTGTGAATATCAAGAGACACAGATTTTAAAGCCTGAACTCCATTGGGATAGGTTTTGGAAACATCTTTTATCGTTAACTTCATACCTCTATTAGATTAATCTTAGTCTCCTGTTAGCATTCACAATTTATAACAGCTCGTTGCATTAGCACCAAATATTCTCTCTTGTTCTACTATTGATAATTCAGAAGTAAAACGCTTAACTATTCCGATAGTTTGGCTGTAATTAGATGCTAATGTGCATACTGGCCAGTCTGATCCAATCATAAGCCTATGAGAACCAAAAGCATTTATTACTACTTCAAGATAAGGTAAGATCTGATCATACGTCCAATTGTTCCAGGCTGCTTCAGTAACCATTCCTGATAATTTACAATACACATGTGGTGATTGGGCCAATTCTACGATCAACGATTTCCATGGTTCTATTATCCCGGCTGCTATATGTGGTTTGGCAATATGGTCTAAGACGAATATCTGGTCCTCAAACTTTCTTACAAACTGAATGGTTGCAGGTAATTGTTTTGGATAAATAAGAATATCGTATACAAGGCCAAATTGGGATAAATAGCTTACGCCTCTTTGAAAGTCTTTGCGAAGGAGAAACTGATCATCGGGTTCGCTTTGAACAACGTGTCTTATACCCTTCAGATATGTATATTCACTAAAGTAAGACAACCTATCGTTTACGTATGGATCTTTCAAATCCACCCATCCTACAACGCCCTTAATTGCGTTATAAGACTCAGCCAATGTCAACAAATACTCCGTCTCTTTTTCTGTCTGTAGTGCCTGAACAGCTATACTCCCATCAAAGCCCTCTTTTTCTAGTAGAGGTATCAAGTCTCGAGGAACAAAGTCTCTTCGAATATGAGACATTTTTGGCGTAATCCAAGCGTAACTTACTGGATCGTATTTCCAAAAATGTTGATGTGCATCTACTCTCATATTCTTTGTTAACAATTGCAGAAAAAATCTATTTCTGAGACCAACTTATGGCAGTCTGTTTGCTGACCCCTAGCCCTTCTATACCTAATTCTACCACATCCCCTTCTTTCAAAAACCGTTGTGGATCTAATCCAAGGCCTACACCTGCAGGTGTACCTGTAGAGATAATATCTCCCGGGAGGAGGGTCATAAAATGACTTAAATAACTGACTAATTGAGATACCTTAAATACCAATTGAGAAGTATTACTATCCTGGAGTTTTTCACCGTTTAATGTCAGCCATAGATTGAGATTATTTACGTCTGAGATCTCATCTTTTGTCACGAGATAGGGCCCTAAAGGGGCAAATGTATCTGCACTTTTACCCTTTACCCATTGCCCTCCTTTTTCTAATTGAAATTCACGCTCACTATAATCATTGTGTATGGTATAGCCTAATACATGGTTCATTGCCTCTCCCTCAGATACATACGATGCTGACTTACCTATTACCACGGCGAGTTCTACTTCCCAGTCTGTTTTCACACTTCCCTTGGGAATTATCACCTGATCGAATGGACCGCAGATTGCAGAAGTAGCTTTGAAAAAGACAACTGGCTCTTCAGGAAGATCCATACCACTTTCTTTTGCATGATCTGCATAATTCAGACCAATACATATAATTTTAGAGGGTCTACTTAAAGGTGGTCCAAACCTAACATCGTCTGAAACCGTGGGAGCATCATCTGCGTGCTCAATAATCCAGTCTTGAAGCTTCAAAATATGATCTCCACTAAAAAACTGTTCGTTGTAATCCTGACCGAAAGCGCTTACGTCTAAATGTCTGTCTTGGTAGAGTACACCGGGCTTTTCTTCTCCGGGTTGCCCAAATCTAAATAGTTTCATGTAGGGTTAAT
>CAZZEC010000057.1:0-26119 GCA_964652565.1 uncultured Bacteroidia bacterium | reverse complement strand
GATATTGTTGTATTGTGATATTGTTGTATTGTGATATTGTTGTATTGTGATATTGTTGTATTGTGATATTGCTTCCGTGGTCCGTCGTCCGTGGTCCGTCGTCTTACTTTGATCTTCCTCCATATATCAAGTATTTAATTTAATAAACCCACCATCGATCGGGAAATTGGTTCCTGTAATAAATGCGGCTTCATCTGAGGCCAGAAATAGTACCAAATTAGCTATCTCATCTGGCTTTCCCATTCTTCCTATGGGCTGAGTCTTTGAAAGGGCTTCATACATTTCCTGCTCTCTCCCCGGATAGGTAGCGGCTAAATATCCATCCACAAAGGGAGTATGTACTCTGGCAGGTGCTACACTATTACATCTGATATTGTAATCCAGATAATCCTTGGCTACACTGTAAGTCATGGTTAATACTGCTCCCTTACTCGTTGAATAAGCAAATCGCTCCGAAATACCCAATTCAGAGGCCACGGATGCCATATTTACTATACTACCATGACCTTGAGCTTTCATGTGAGGAATAGCAGCTTTTAAACAATTATATACACCTTTTACATTTACTTCATATATCCGATCAAAATCTTCTTCAGTAGTAGTCTCTGCAGTTCCAATATGTGCTATTCCTGCATTATTCACTAATATATCCAAAGAGCCTTCGGTTTGATATATCTGATGAAACAAATCAATGACTTCCTGTTGTTTAGTTATATTACAATGCTGAAATTTAGCATCTCCACCTGACGCGCTTATCTGTTGTACGAGTCTTTCTCCCGCTTCCTGGTTGATGTCGATGATATGAACACGAGCTCCTTGTGAAGCAAATCTTATGCAAATACTCTCTCCGATACCGCTTGCGCCTCCAGTTACAATGGCCACTTTTTGGGTAAGATCTAGTAACATATATATGAAAATGAAGTAACGAATGATTAATTCTCAAAATAGTCTCCATTACTTAAAAAAAAAAGTGGCGATCATAAGATCGCCACGAAGGTGCTGTAAAGAACGATAAGCATAGACCGCTGTCGGAAGTTTACTCAGTGTAAATATTACATACCTACCATATTTACTTTTCCCTACAGCGAAGTTGTCTAAACTATGATATATCTAATTGGCAGTTAGTATTTTAAAAAATACACAAATCAGCTTTAGGGTATGATTGTCAGGTATTTTCAATTTAACTTCAGGCTACACTTACATCAGTTTTATTCACATTTACTAAAGCCACAGCTTCCACAAGTGAGACACCCTTCCTGATAAATAAGTGTCTCGCCTCCACATTCTGGACAAGTCTTATCCACTGCAGGAGTCCCGTCAGGAATAAACTGCTTAAGCGCACGTACGATACCATTTTTCCAGGTATTCAATGAATCCGCATCTAAATGGAGATTGCTAACAATATTAACTACGTGTGGCAAAGGCATTCCATGTCTAAGTACACCAGAGATTAACTTAGCATAATTCCAATATACCTGATCAAAACTTCGAGAAAGACCTTCTATTGTTACACGGTATCCTTCGCTATCCACGTATTGAAAATCATAACGGCTCTTACCCATCTCATCTTTATTTTTTAGTACCCATCCTTCATCGACATGTCTCAGTATGGAGAATGAGTCTCTGGCATGCCCGGTAAATATTTCATAGGGCTTGCCTTTATACAATCCAACTACAGCAATCCAGGGTTCCTCATTATTAAAAAAACGAACAACCTTTGCTTCCAGCTTTCTAGGTCGTTTAGGAGCATGAGTTTCCAGAAATTCATCTTCCTTCTTTTTGCTATCCGTGTTAGATATCAAAACACCTGATCGGGACCCATCTCTATATACAGTAATTCCTTTACATCCACATTCCCAACCAGTCATATAAATTTTTGCGACCATCTCTTCGGTCGTATCATTAGGGATATTCACAGTTACACTGATTGAATGATCCACCCACTTCTGCACTGCTCCTTGCATCTTAACTTTGTTTACCCAATCCACGTCATTGGCTGTAGCTTTGTAATAGGGAGATTGAGCAACGATAGCGTTTAATTCTTCCTCATTCAACCGAGATACCTCTGTTTTGGAATAACCATTTTGCTCTAGCCATGTAACAAATTTGTGATGGAAAACATGGTACTCCTCCCAGGAGTCCCCTACTTCATCTACAAAGTCTATTTTAGCACTTTTGTCATTGGGGTTCACTTTTCTTCTACGCTTGTAGGATACCATGAATACGGGTTCTATACCTGATGTTGTCTGTGTCATCAAACTGGTAGTTCCCGTAGGAGCAATCGTCAGTAGAGCTATATTACGTCTCCCATAGGCTATCATCTTATCGTATAATTCGGGATCAGTTTCTTTTATCCGGTTGATAAAAGGATTGTTTATTTCGCGTTTTGCATCGTAAACAGGAAATGCTCCACGGTCTTTAGCCATATCTATAGAAGATCTATATGCATTCAATGCCAGCGTCTTATGCACTTCGACAGAGAACTTCAACGCCTCATCTGAACCATATCGATACCCCAGGGCAGCTAACATATCCCCTTCTGCCGTAATTCCCACTCCTGTTCTTCTCCCTTTAACACATTTATTTTTAATTTTCTCCCATAGCAGGCGCTCTGTACGCTTTATTTCTTCATTTTCCGGATCGCTGTTAATTTTATCGAGGATATTATCGATTTTTTCCAACTCGAGATCTACGATATCATCCATGATCCGCTGGGCCATGTACACATACCGTTTGAAGCGGTCAAAATCAAACTTTGCTTGAGCTGTAAATGGCTCATCTACAAAACTATATAGATTAATTGCTAGCAGACGACAACTATCATAAGGACATAGAGGTATCTCTCCACAGGGGTTTGTCGATACTGTTCTAAATCCTAAATCGGCATAACAATCTGGAATTGATTCTCCTATCACTGTATCCCAAAATAGTACTCCTGGCTCAGCAGATGCCCATGCATTGTGTATAATTTTTTCCCAGAGTGCTTTAGCATCAATTTCCTTTTCAAAAACAGACTTCCCTTTGATGGGATATTGCTGCTTGTAGGGTTTATCCTCTAACACTGATTGCATAAACTCATCGTCTATTTTGACTGAGACATTGGCACCGGTTACTTTCGTTCCGTCCATTTTTGCGTCAATAAAATGCTCTGAATCGGGATGCTTAATGGAAATGCTTAGCATCAGTGCTCCTCTCCTACCATCCTGAGCCACTTCTCGAGTCGAATTGGAATATCGTTCCATAAAGGGTACCACTCCTGTTGAAGTCAGAGCACTATTCATTACAGGACTTCCCTTTGGACGTATATGGGAAAGATCATGTCCCACACCTCCTCTTCTTTTCATGAGCTGAACTTGCTCCTCATCTGTCTTCATTACTCCTCCATATGAATCTGCCAGGTGATCATGACCTATCACGAAGCAATTTGATAAAGAAATAATTTGGTTTTTATTCCCAATCCCACTCATAGGTCCCCCCTGGGGCACGATATACTTAAAATCTTTAAGTGCCTCATAAATCTCTTCCTCTTTGAAAGGATTAGGATATTTTTGCTCAATACGGTGCAATTCACGCGCAATTCTGCGGTGCATATCGTCGGGCGTTCGATCATAAATATTACCATGTGAATCTTTCATGGCGTATTTGTTGATCCATACATTGGCTGCCAGTTCATCACCCTGAAAATATTCTACGGCGTGAGGCAGTACCTCTTCAAAAGTATAAGCCTGCTGAGACTTACGCTTTTTTCCATCCTTAATAGTGTTCGCAATCATAATCTCTGTTAAATTTCAACTTTGAAAGAAATTTATCCCATATTTTATACTTAAATCGTAGTAATAAATTAACATAGAATTACCGCTATTAAGTATATTGATTTATCAACAAGATTGTGGATAACGCTAAAACCGTGAGTAATTATCCACTATTTGCCAATTAAATAAGCGTCAGTATTCAACTAACCTCCATTTGCCTCGTGGAAAAAAACTGCTTACATCCTGCAATTTTATAAACCGCGATTATTTGATATATTTGGAAATGCCAGAGTACTTACCACTATTTCCTTTGAGTTCCGTCGTTTTCCCAGGTGAGAAGATGAGATTATACATTTTCGAACCTCGATACAGGCAGTTAATCAACGAAAGTAGGGAATCAGGGATCACTTTTGGTATCCCCCCCGTACTCGACAAACAAATTGTTAGCATATTTACTGAAGTAGAACTTGCCCAGGTAGATCGTGTCTACGAAAGCGGAGAACTAGATATCCAAGTACTAGGTATACGTAGGGCTAAAATTCTTAGTTTTGATGAAATTGCTCCTGGAAAGCTGTATCCCGGAGGAGAAATTGAATGGCTGGATTCGGATGAAAGGAGTGATAGTAGCCTACAGCAAGTAGTATTCGACTTGCTCAAAGAATTGAATGAAACGCTTGGATTTAAACGGGAACAAATGAGTGATGCCAATAAAATTTATTCATTCAAGATTGGGCACCAGGTGGGATTATCTACTCAGCAAGAATGTAAATTACTCAGTATCGACTCCGAGTCAGGCAGACTTTCCTATTTGAGAGACCATATCAGAAAAATCTTACCAACTATCCGCAATAGCGAAAGAGCAAAGGTTAAGGCTAAACTAAATGGCCATTTCAAAGATGCTCAGCCCCCTGATTATTAAGATTTACTTCTAGTTGCAGATAAAAATAACATTACAAGCCATTAGATCGACCGACTCCGATGGGCATTCATACGTTCTCACATCTTTTCAGTAATCCTGAAGGTAAGGGCACCTTGACTAAACTTATACATTTAAAGTGTATGTTTAATAACCTGAGCCCTAACATCAAACAAAAAAATCGATACGATTGCTGAAATCTTTTGCATCAATCTCATTAACTTTGCATTCAACCGAGACCTACAATCATTTTCTGAATAATACTATTTATCAATTACTCAATGACCACATATTAGATAATGCCTATAAATATCTGACTTTCAATTATTTAAATATTTTGTATCAGAAATTATCTAGTAGCTTATGATCGTAGTAAATTAAAGGCTTTTGAATAGTGAAACCTTTATCACGTTTTTTATGAAAGTAAAAGTAGGAGCCTGAATTGAGAAATCCGTTTAATAGAATATTAGGGATACTTAACAAAAACTTCCTTTTGGTATATTCATAATTCTAAATGGAATAATAAGCTGAAAATATTCTTTCTAATTTTAACCTTGATAAATATTGAGAATTAGAACTGGTAATTAGTACCTGGAGACGCATTATTTGAATAAAATACAGGTAAAACAAATTCCTCAACGCTTAGCAGTTAATTTACATGGCTACAGACGCCATAAGAACTTGAAAGTTAATCCGAATACCATGAAAGTTTTCGTATCTAATTTACACCCAAGTATTAAAGAGGATGAACTATTAGGGCTATTTCAAGAATTTGGTCCATGTAAATCCATATTAGTTATAAGGAACACGCATCATTCACAGCATCCTATTTCCGCTATTATCGATATGTGTAAAAAAGATGATGTAGACATTGTTATACAATTCCTCAATGGAGATTTGGTAAGAGGCTTACCATTGTCTATTACCAACTTTGATCAGGAAATTATGGAACATTGAAAAGATAAAGTTATATTGGTTGATTAGAATTCTATAGCATGGTCAATTCATTGGTATGAGGTTAGTGCACCGGCTTCAGGACTGAATACTGGTTCTAACTCTCTTAAGCTTTTGTTCCTCTTTTATAAGTTTACTCTTCATCTCTTTCAATAGCTTGGATTTATCTTCTACTTGAGACTCCATATCGTCAATTTCTTCCAATAACTTTTCTATCTCTTTTCTATTATCACTGATTTTATCTTGGTTGTCATCAATATTTTCTTCTAAATCTGATATATCATCCTTAAGATTATTCACATTTTCTTGAGCTTCATTCACTTGTTCCCGATAATAAGTGGGTAAAAAGCTGTCTAGAAAGGCGTTAAATACTTCTTTCAACCCTTCATACATCTCAGGGTATAATTCTGCATTAAGGAAATCTCCTCGTTTATCAAATGCAAATATGCTCACATTACTTATTTCTCCTTCCTCAACTACTTTTGTAAAGAGATTGATATTCTTAATTGGTAATCCAGAAAATGTTACTTCTTCTCCATTAAGTACATCTTTATTAACCAAAAAGCCGATTCCCTTTATTTTCACATCATAAGTATCCTTTAGAAAATCCTGCCATGCTTTCTTAATAGTCTTAGCATTCGGTTCTATAGAAGTATAAATAGCTGTATGCTCTTCACTCTTATAATTAATCGTGGTGTCTTTCAACTTGACTTCTTGAGCTACAGTAATATTTGTAAAAAGGACAAAAAAGCATATGCTTAAAAAGATGTGGGCGAACTTGTAAATACCTGTCATATAAAAATGTATGTAAATATTTATTTTATAAATGTTAATAATTAATGCTGAGATATAACATACTATACTTTATATTGAATAATATTGTTACACAAAGCTGCTAAAATTGTAATGTAGTTCTCACTCTTAACTCCTTAAGTATATTTATTTATTTTTTTATCCACAATAAGATATATACTCGTATTTAAAAACTAAAATGAATAATTTATTTACAAATTAAGCGATTATCAAAACTTTTTTGTAAAATTTAAGTACAACCAAATAACTTATTTTAATAAACTATAAACTTACTTTATGTTACGCTGGACTATCATCTTTTTCATTGTGGCAGTTATTGCTGCAGCATTAGGCTTTACAGGAATTGCAGCAGGTGCTGCTAGTATCGCTAAAATCATTTTTGGAATATTCATCATTCTATTTATTGCATCCCTACTATTTGGAATACTGAGGAAAGCTTGATCGATATGAATATTTAATCTGTGTAAGTAAGTCCTGAGATAGGAGAGAAACTGTCTCAGGCATTTATTGATAAAATAGATTTCTTTTAACGATATATAACATGACAACGTTGACTTCATTTATAGATACTAATCGCTATATTATTCTATCATATGCTTATCAATAATACCAAGACTCAAAGCATGTTGAATAGCTTGCTCAAAATTTCTCACTTGAATCATCTCAACGGGTAAAACTTCTGCAAAATCACGAATAGTTGATGCTCTTCTCGCAACTGCCTCTCTTAGATAAATAACCAATATTCTATCAGGAAATTTTTTTGCTACCGAAGCATACAGATATGCATCTTGTTGCCCGTTGTCTCCAATGAGTACAAAGTTCATGTCAGGATAAGCTTTTAACACTTGCTCTATCTTAAGTATTTTATGAGAATGATCTCTTAGCCTTCCTTTGATGATATCCATAAGGTTCCAGGATACTTTTCGCAACAAAAATACTCCTTTTGGGAATCCGTGATGATTACAAAACCTTTCAAGCATATCATATAAAACCCATTGGCTACTCGAGACATAAAAAAAAGGATTTTTCCCACCACCTATGGTCGAATGGTGGAGTAACTGATAGAATTTAGCAGCATCTTCAAATGATTTTCTCGATAGAAAATTTTTGAACAATAAAGTGGTAATCTTTTTGAGCGGCCTTGAAGCATGTGATGTAATAATTGTATCATCTATATCTGAAATAATTCCATACTTATAACCAGTGGGGTACAATAATTCGGAAATAGTAGAGTGTGTAGTACTATCTCTATCTGACTGCCAGCGTAAATCAAAAGGAGTCCATTCCTCTGCCACTGGTGAGTCACATGCATAAGGAATTTTCACGTTAATCATTCCCATATTATCTGTTTTCAAATCGTGTACATCGTCTAAATAAGTCAGTGTAATACTAGCTTGCGATATTGCTTTTCCCATAAAGAGGAAAAACATCTGTATCAGGTTTTTGAAGGCTGTATTTGTATCCTTCGTAGAATCTATGGGTATTTGCCTACTCAACTGACCGTATATATAAGCATATCGCTCATTCCTAAATCCTCTGTAGGCTTTAATTTTAGCTTTTAAAGGAAAAATATTTCCATTTATTAACTTAGAAAAGTTTATTCTCATGTTTATCACATATATTTTTCCCAAAATCTAATAAATATTTACATTTATGTAATCATTTAAAATACATCATGAATATATTTATGTTACTTTCGGGTATGGACAGGCGGGTATTATTTGTAATTAATCCTATATCGGGTAATATTGATAAAGAGGGATTAGTGAATGAAATTCCAAATATAATCAGGGGGTATCCTTGCTCTACACATCTGTTTTTCACAACAGGAGAAAATGACTCAATCAGTTTGAGGGAGAATATTAATGACTTCCAACCTGATACCCTAGTTGCTGTTGGAGGAGACGGAACCATACATATGATCTGCCAAGAGATTGTACGCAAAGATATTTCACTAGGTATAGTCCCTATGGGATCTTCAAACGGTATCGCTAAAGAACTTAACATTTCAACTAATATTGAAGAAGCCCTGCTAAATGTTTTCCATGGACAGTTACGATATGTAGACGTAATATTTGTAAATGATTCATTTGTATCGATACATCTCTCAGACATTGGACTCAATGCAGAGTTAATTCAATTATACGACACAGACAATACCAGAGGCTGGTGGGGATATGCCAAACAGTTTTTCAAAGCATTTAACAAAAGGAAAAAATACTCTTTCAATATTTCAAATGGTGAATCTACATGGAGGAAGAAAGGGGCAATGCTTGCATTTGCAAATGGCAATATGTATGGATATGGGGGTATTATTAATCCTATTGGAAGTATTAATGATGGAAAGATGGAAGTATGCATAGTTAGGTCCTTAAATTGGAAAGATCTATTTAGATACATTATACCTTTTTTCCAGGGCAGAATAGATCAAACGGATATATTAACTATTTACAAAGGGAATGAATTTTACATTTCTTGTTCCTCAAAGTTACCACTTCAAGTAGATGGAGAACACAAAGGCATTTGGGATACATTTCAGGCAGAGGTCTGGCATCATGCAATTCAAGTGTGGGTAGCATAAGTAAAAAGAAAAGACATCTATAATGATCTTTGTAAACTAGTTCTCTACGAGTTTAGAAAATTATACATTTATAAAACCATTATAGACATCTCATTTATGATATTTTATTCATGGAAGTGTATCTTGACCGGACTTTACAGTCGATCGATAAATTTTTTGAGCTCTTCTTTCGATTTTCCAGTCTTTTTCTGGATTCTTCCAAATAGCTCGTCTTCCTTTCCCTCTTGATATGCTAGATCATCATCTGTTAGTTCTGCATATTGTTGCTTGAGTTTTCCTTTGATAAGATTCCAATTTCCTTTGATTTTTAATGCTAATTCGCTCATGATATAATTATTTAGTGTTGAATTGAAATATTGATATCGTATTTGCTCAGATATCAAAAATAAGTAGTTACAATAACTATTTTATTTTACGCAGATTGACAATTATTGTTTCTATAATGTAAAAATTAACTACATTTCTAATTCTACTACTCAATGAAAAGCTTGATTTAATTTATGAGAATGGTTATATCTCCAGTTCATGTATTTACCACCACATAACAATCCATTTATAAATGGCTGTTAATCAAAGAAAAACTAAATAGCCACTTTTCAAATAATATAATCTGTAAGAATTAAAGACCCTTTTCCATATTTAATACTATAAAAGCATTAGCAATATTTTCAACATTATATATTAAAAAATCATTTATTGTAAACTATATATACAATTATGCGTATCGTAAAATAAAAAATATTACATTATGAGTGATTTACTTTATATCCTAGCAATTATTCTCGTCATTGGATGGGCTTTAGGTTTCTTTGCATTTAGTCTTGGAAATATTGTTCACATACTACTAGTTTTTGCGTTAATAGCTGTAATATTCAGGCTTATTAGAGGACGAAGAGTATAAATTTCATCTATACCAAATAGATGATTATATTGAATAGTATGATAAGACAAGGGAGTACCGTAGAATGGACAAAAGGTGATCAAAGAATGCATGGAAAAGTGGTAGAAACATTTGACCATGCTTTCGTTCATTTTTTTGCAGGCCAGATAATGATCAGAAAGGGAAACACTGGGAATAAGGTGTTACTAATAGAGACAAATGATGAAATAGAAATAGTGAAAATGGAAAATGACGTTGAGAATATGAATACATAAGCTTTAATTTAGGGGAAGTGCTTCAAGTCTGTTCGTATTTCTATAAAAGTAACCTCTAGAATATGCTAATCTAGATATACAACTATTCTACTTACCACCAAATCCAACTGCTCCACTCCTTCTGTATTAGAAGAGAAAATTGCATTGCCGGTAAATTTATTAAATAGCATATTATTAGCAGTGGGTTGATAAGGAGCAAGTACAATGTAAAATTTACTTGCATATTTGCTCAGTACTCCATTTTTCCAAGAATCAACAACCCCTCCATATTCCCAATTTAACCCATAGAAATTTACTGGATTTTCGTTTACCTTGGTTAAGGCTAATAAATCCATGCCAACTTTTAGCCCCTGGTCTGTATACCACTTCCCATTGGATCTTAAAACATACACAGCTTTTACCTCACTTCGGCTCTGATCCTTCCATGTGATACGTAATTCATCATTTGTATTGGGAAAGATAATGGTACACTGTTCGATATTTACGGAAGAAGTATTTACTGTCCCCCTTTGAACTTGTGTGGGTCCAAACAATCTTATTAATTCTTCTTCAGAGGTATTGAGTTTAATGGGACCTACCTGCTTGCCGGGTATGATCAATGCTTGATTGCTCGTTGAGCTGTTATTTCCATCGATAGATCGGCTTCTCATTTGAGCATCTGGAGCTAATAGGTCTGTCAATACATTGGGTTGTATAAAACGCACTCCCCCTTGATGTACCCATCCCATAACACTATCTTTGGTTTTAATGAGAATCCAAGGCTCGTAATATCTTTGTCCCCTGAGTTTAAACTCTGTCTTTCTCAGTGTTCGCTGTTTGAGATAAGTAGCGATTTCCCCCTCCCTCATTTTGGCAATCTCAGGCATATTAGCACCGGGCTGAGCTTTTACAATGAGTTGATCCACCCAGGCCTCTACCTGATTGGGTTTGGTCAATTCCTGAAACTCCACAGAAAGATCCTGAAAATCTTCAACGAGATTTTCAATGACTTGATCAGGTGGCTGGGAAACACCTCCAGTAGTAGTAGAAGGAGGTGCGCAAGCATTTATGGTAAAAAGGATTCCCAAAAAATATCTCCAGCAATGCATACTTCAAAGTTAGTAATCTACAATCAAATGTGAATAGATGAAGCCATTTATAAAAAAATCACTTAAAATGGTGTTGTAAGGTTAAGGGCTGATAAAACTTATGACCTCAAGGTCTCTGTGTATGGGTAATACGATACTTACCTTAGTGCCTGCTATATGATCAGAATTTTGAATCTCTCCAATATTTAGTGAATATTTTTTCCCAGTCATCCTCGAAAATAGTGCCAGACGATCTTTAGTTATTTGCATCCCTTTTGATACGTGACCACTGGGACGATTTTCTCTTCGCTTTTTACTACTCTCAATTCCAATTCCATTATCTATCACTTCTACCAGCATATATTCTTCTTCTAACCGCACTATGTTTATTTCTATCTTTCCGTCCTCTTCTAAAGACATAATGCCATGTTTGATTGAGTTCTCTACAAAAGGTTGGAGAATCATTGGAGGAATCAATACTGATTGACTATCTAATGATGGGTCGACATATAAGTCGTAGGTAAATTTTTCCGGAAAACGCATTTGTTCTAAATCCAGATATAGACGCAAACGATCTACTTCTTCCTGTAGACTTATAAACTCGCTCTTTGTACTTTCCAGGTTCTTTCTGATGAGTTTGGCAAAACTTGATAGAAACTTGTTGGCGGCAATTTTGTCCTGACGATGGATGAAATATTGTATAGACTGGAGTGCGTTGAATGTAAAGTGAGGATTCATCATAGCATAAAGGGCTTGATGTTCCAATTGTAATTTTTCTGCTTGATTTTTGATTCGAGCCTCTTCAGCTTTGCGCCTTCGTTCAGTACGTTGATATTTATATATAGACCAACCAATGAACCCCATCAACAATCCCACAATAGACCAAAACCACAATGTTTCGTAATATGCAGGTCGGATGGTAAAGGTAAAAGAAGCAGGAGAGTTATAGTTCCACAAATCTGCTTCACTCTTGGAAACAGCCATAAATGTGTAAGTCCCTGACGCGAGATTCGAATATGATGCACTAGTCTGCCTTGTGGAGGGAGACCATTCTTTATCGAGTCCTTCTAGTTTATATTTATATTCCAATTGTTGAGGACTTTTCAAACTGATACCTACAAAGTCAAAGGCTAATCGATTATCGCTATGTGCTAACTTGAGATCTAAGGGTATTTTAGAATACGGCGTGGTCTGATACCCCAGGGCATCCCAATCTGTTTCTTCCAATCCCAGACGCACTCCCGTAATATGTACAACTGGTCGTACATCTTCTCTGCTTCTTTCTGCTCCTTCGGGATGCATGACTGCACCGTTCACTGTACCAATCCAAATGTTTCCATTAGAATCATAAAATGAAGCATTTGCATTACACTCCATACTTGGGAATCCATCTTTTTGAGTGTAATGTTCGTACTGATACTTCCTGTCAGGTCGAAAATCCGTAAGATCCAGCCTGTAAGCGCCATTCTCAGTTCCTATCCAAAGATACTTTCCATCTTCACTTACCAATGAAACGACATTGTGAGCACCAGGGGCCCCACTGATTTGCACAAAAATAAATTCTCCCTGATCAAAGAAATAAAGGCCATTAGAAGTTGCAAACCATATACGTCCCCAATTGTCTTCTAAGATACTCAGTACAGCATAAGGAATATAGCCCTCCGCATAAGTTGTAATATTTCCTTTTCTAATTCTAGCTACTCCCTCGGCTGTCCCTACCCATACATTCCCTCGCCTATCTTCACAAATTGTATAAATGCTATTACTAGGTAGTCCGTCTTTAGCACTATATGCTCCAATAATTTTGTCATTTTTCATGATAGATATCCCCAGGTCCGTACCCAACCAAATCTCATCTTCCCCTATCTCAGCTAATGAAAACACTCTATTGCTCAATAAGCCATCTGTTATATCAAATACTGTAAATGACCCGTTCTCCATTTTACTAACACCTGATGAATAGGTAGCAAACCAAAAATTCTGTTCATGGTCCTTTAAGCTAAAACTAATGTCATTACCTCCTAATCCCTCTTCTTCACCATAGTGATATATAAATCGACCAGCCTGGTACACATCTACTCCCTGATCAAATGTGCTAATCCAAATTCTACCGGATTCATCTTCAAGAAATGACTTTGCAATATTACTGTTCATTCCATCAGAAACATTAAAGGATCGAAACACCCCTTTGATTACTTTTTGTAATCCTCCACCATCTGTACCCAACCATATATTTCCCTCTACATCTGCAGTAATAGCACGTATAATATATCTTCTGGTATCATCACTTTCTGGCATAGCGATGAATCTCTCATCAGCATATCGTACTACTCCATTTCCCGTTCCAATCCATAGCTGTTGATCATTATCTTCTTCCAAGCAGTATATTGTATTGTGAGGCAGTTCTCCCGTTTGCCTGGAGTACATCCTCAACGTCAACCCATCCCACTTATACAATCCCCTTTCTGTTCCTATCCAAAGCTCTCCTTGGGGATTTTCATATAAGCTCAACACACTCGCAGAAAAAGGCATTCCAGGGATAGTCATACGATAAAGCTTATCTTCTTGCGCATAGAAAAGCCCTTTAGCCGTGCCTATCCAAATTTTATTATCTCGGTCTTTCCACAATGTATTAACCTCCCTTAGTACCACAGAATCTCCCCATCTAAGTAAATCAGATTTCCACTTTCCTGAATCCATTACGGAGATACCTTCTTTTGTACCTAACCATATTCTACCCTGATCATCTTCTATGATTGTATTGACATAATCACTCTCAAGCCCAGAATCTCTTCGGTAATTCTCATAGGACTTTCCATCAAATCGACTCACTCCTTGTTCAGTACCAATCCATATATTATGTTGAGAATCTTGAAATAGGCAGGTTACAAAATCACTAAGCAGACTATCTGCCGGTGTATAATTATTAAATAGCTTCCCGTCGTATCTATTAACTCCCCCATGAGTACCAAGCCATAGAAATCGTTGATGATCTTGTAGTATAGCCCTAACCTGGGATTGAATTAATCCATCGGAAGGAGTATATGTAGTAACATTATATACCTGAGCATTGGTTGGTGAAGAAGTACAGACCAGCAACATATAACCTATTATATAATGGCAAAGCTTGCCCAGGAGACAAGTGTTTGCTGTGGTTAATGTTTTCTCTCCCAAAATTGATGCTATTCCCGGATGTGAATATGTTCTTAGGCATCCAAGGGTCCTGCCGCTGGCAATCATCTTCAGGTTATCGGTACGCATTATGCTATATAAGACGTAAAAAAAGCTCAAGCGTTTTGAAATACTCAATATAACAAAAAAGCCGACTGGTAGTATTAACCAGCCGGCAGTTTGAAAGGATCTAATTTGCTCTATAGCATTAGAATTATTTCTTGAGGAATTTCTTCCTTATTGAATAATCTTCATTTACAAGCTGCATGATATACATTCCCTTATTGAGCCAATCCAATTCCAAATGGAACTCATTACTTCCAACTGGGTTAGTAGGATAATTTGCTCTCAATACCTCTTCTCCAGCAAGGTTATATACCATAATCCATGTTCTTGAACCAACGGCTACCTGAGGAGTAAAACTCACATTCAAATCCTGCGCCGCAGGTACTGGATAAATTTTGAGGTTATCAAATGCCAGTATACTACGATTGGATGTTGTACCTGTAGTATCTCCAGAATCTGAACAAATAGCTGTGTCGCGTTGTACAGTAATGAAATTCGAAGACAACTCAAAACATCCATCGCTAAGGGGGTCGTTGGCAGCATTTACGCCTACAGTAGCTAACCAATTTCCATTGTATGCTACTCCCCAAACGCGATAGGTTCCTATATCTGTTCCTTCAAAACTGATTCTACTGGTATCAGTAAATTCTGCTAAAATCAAATTAGAAGTACTCGTTACCAAGTAAGCATAGTTTTGATTTCCCGTGCTATTGTTTGAAAAGTCAAATACATCTTCAATTGTGTCTGTAGGACAGACTGTAATGGTATCTCCAACGATAGTGTCTCTAGGAGTAGCGAAATTCACTGAAATAAACCCTCCATTTACTGAATCTACAATTACCGTTACGAAGTTATCAGACAGTTCAAAACAAGCATCAGACAATGCTGTACTATCTGCATCATCTCCAATTCCTGCAGTGATGCTTCCTGCATATGATAGTCCCCATACCCTGAATATACCTGGATCGAATGTTGAGAAGTCCAGCAGACTAGAAGTATCTACACCAACAATAACATTACTTGTATCAGTAATTACCAGTAAATAATTGCCTGTCTCTACGGAAGAAGAGGTTGTGGTGATAGCCACTTTACCAGAAATAGTATCATTGGTACAGGCATATACTAGATTTGTTCCTAATGATGTTCCCACACTACCTCCGTCTACAGAATCTCTGACAACTGTCAGAAAATTGGTGGATAATGCATAACAACTTGATGCAACTGCACTTGTATCAACTTGCTCTCCCACAGATGCTAATAAATCGCCAGCAAAAGATACACCCCAAATCCTGAATTGATTAGGGAAATCTGTCATGATTGCTACTTCACTAGAATCCTGAATCCCAAGAATCACATTTGAGGTATCTGTTACAAAAAAGCTATAGCTGAAAGTAGAAGTGGAGCTTGTCATCACGGATACTGAAACATCTACTGTATCTGTATTATCGAGACAAAATACCAGGGTAGACTCGTCAGTAGTAATTTCTCCTAACATGAAACTAAGTTCACCACCATCAGGATCTCCTTTGATCACTGTTACAAAATTCTCAGAAAAGTCAAAGCACCCTGTAGCTGACACTGAATCAGCAGGTAGGCCGACTGCAGCCGAAAGTGTACCGCTAAAAGAAAGCCCCCAAACCCTCGATACACCTGCACTGGTAGTATCAAAATCGTAGGAGTCTCCTTCTATCAGTTCCAGGATAACGTTGTTGGTATCAGTGAGTACATATAGATAATTGGTAATCTCAGTATCTGTGCTGTCAAAGCTTATCAAATCTGATATACCGTCTCCTGTACAAGCACTTACAGTTGTTTCACCAGTAGATGTAGAAACCGTACCTCCATCGCAAAATACATCTTCATCAGGCGCACCTACATACGTCTCATCCACAAAGTAAGTACCTTGTTCTCTGAAGTAAAAGAATAATCTGTATGATGAATCATTCAACGTATCCGCATCAAATGTTAAATAGTAGATATCCCATTCATCTGAAAGGGTAAATGTAGTAAAGCCTAAAGCTTGTTGAAAATCTGAACTTTCCAGGAATGTATTTATCTGCTTGCCAGGCTCATCTGCCTTAGCCCAGAAAGAAATCGTATACATATCCCCTGAGGTAATAGGAAACAAACTAGATTTACTCGAAATAGACCTACTATCTGAACCTGTAGAATTAACTTGAACCTGAAGTGCCTGGGCTCCTTCAAATGGGGTATCATCATCCAGACCGAACGTCGCATTTGCACCATCAGCTTGGTTTACAGTATTCTCCCAATTGAGCAATCCAAATTCAAAGCCATTATTTAATACTGAATTAGGACCAGGTATTGCTCTAACTTCATTAGAAGTACCATCAAATGGACCGTTGAACACTTCCAGGAAGTATCGATAAGGAACCCCATTGGTCAAGTTTCTCGCGATAGTATAAGAAGTATTTTCATCCAGACTACCTGTTTGAATTTCTCTAAAACTTTCTCCCCCTTTTCTCTGGAAAAGCGATACTTTAGATGCGCCAGAAGCATTTTTCCATCTAAGCGTAACACGCTGATCTCCAGGTATAGCTTCAAGATTCGAAATGGCACCTTCCAAGACAACGAAATCAAGGTAATATGCGGTTTGGGTAGATCCAAAGTTGAAAATAGCATTGAAAATAGAAGATTCCGTTAGCGTATCAGGAGTAGTGAACATTATTTCGTACTTCTTCCAATCCGTTGTTAAGAACAATTCTTTCTGTCCAACCAGTAAACCAGTTCTACTTGCCACCTGCGTCAACAGACGCGCGCTGTTGAGATCAGCCCTTGCCCAGAAGGAAAGTTTGTAATCTGTATCCGGTAGCAATTGAAAATCGTTACTATAGGTATTTAAACCAAAAACCTGATTATTAGGAGGCAATTGAGTAACATTGATTTTAAATGCTTGATCACCAGCAGCGGTGTTTTGAGTTTCTACACTAAATACAGCTTGTCCTGCCCACTCGTTATTTTGCCATGACTCAAACAAATTCATTTCGCTATCAGGATCGTTTAGTCGTTCAAAACTACCATTACTAATCAATGATTCTCCTGAGGTTGAACTTGGGACAACTGAAATTTCATTGGATTGTCCTTGAAATGGCCCTCCAATAACTTCCAAGAAGAAGGAGTACTCTGTACCATTATTCAGATTCTGCACTTCAACAGTAGAAGTAGATGCATCTAACTGACCATTTAAAATTTGCTGATATACTCCATTCCCTTCTCTTCTAAACAATCTTACTTCCTGTGCTCCTGCAGCAGGCGTCCATCTAAGAACAGCTGTATTATCCTTAGGCACACCTGCAAAATCCGTTACAGGACCTCTTACCTGAATTTCATCTACCTGATACATCCCTGTATTAGCATATTGGATTCCTACGAAAAATTCTCCAGCTGTGGTGTCATCTGTGGAAAAATTGACGGTATATTCCTGCCATTCAGTAGTCAGAAGAAACGTATCAAAGAATAGGAATTGATTCTGATTCGTTGAACTACGAATAAATATGTCCAACTGGGCGCCGTTAAAGCTCGACTTTGCCCAAAAGCTCAACTTATATTCTAGTTTTTCAAAAAGATCAAAACTGGGAGATCGGCTATTGATAGCAAATGCCCCTGCAGGAGAAGTTTCTATTACATTTATCTTTAGCGAATTCTCTCCCTGTGCTGCATCATTTGTCTCTATTGAAAAATTAGCTGTACCATCAAAGACATTGCCTTGCCAACCCGTTTCTCCGTTTTCAAAACTAGGATTCGGAATGATAGAATTATTCCAACTACTAGAGGGTCTAACAGTAACTTCATTGGACCTTCCTGCAAAAGGGCCTCCAACAACTTCTAGATAAAAGGTGTATTCATTTTCATTCACCAATCTTTCGAAGAAAGCAGAATTAGAGGTAGAATCTAGCCCTGCTATATTAGCCTCCTGGAATGCATTGTTACCCTCCTTGAAGAATAATTTCACATCCGTAGCACTGATTGCAGGAGACCACAATAAGTTCACAGTACGATCGCCAGGTATAGCCTGGAGTGTGCTGATGGGTTCTTCTCTATATATAGACACTTCATCAACCCAGTAAGTAGTGGTATCTTCAAAATAAAAAACTACGTAATATTTGTCGTTAAGCGAATCGGCAGAAGGAGTATTAACCCTTCCCGAATAGGTAATGTAGTCTTCTTGAGTCTTAGTCCTTTCATACACTAATACACCTCCCTTTAGATCTGTAATATAATATTCCAAATCCAATGCAGTATCAGCTGCCTTAGTAGTGTATGAATAAAAGTAACTTGAATTGGGCTCAAGTTCGAAAGAGTTACTCTGTGTGTTAAAAGCAGACTTATTAAAACCTGCTGTATCTACTTGTACTTTCAGTGCTTTGTCGTCTTTAAAGACGTCTGCAGCATTCTCTTCAGTAGAAAATGTCGCCTGACCTATATCGCCAAACTTTTGATTCAGCCATATAACATTATGTCCAGCTTCAAATCCTCCATTTTTAATTAAAGATTGAGCGTTCACCGCCCCATACATTAACAATAACAGGGTGGTTATGATTCCAATCAATATACTTCCGCTCAAGCTATCGCGATGCTGTACGGAACCTGACACAGCCTTCGCATATCTTTTAAAAGGTTTACAACGGGTCATACTCTTTGCTTTACAGTTAATATTCTCAGTCATTAAAGATTTATACATATCAAATCATTGAACTTATGACGTAAATCACAAATCAAGTTACTATATAATGGTACTTACCCCTGTAATATTTTGCATGGGTGGTAAAGACTCAGTCCTGAATGGTCTATCTTCATGAAGAGATAGTATTCACATATTTAAACGTTACAATCATGGCAACATAAATGTACTTCACAAGCTTTGCAAGGCAAAAATTGTTAAAATTTAACAAGATAAAATAGGTAAGGAAATTTTATACAAAAAATAAATAAAACATTTTAGGCAATAAAAATTACCTAATTTTTGCTTCCCCCATTTCAATCTTTCCCCACATTTCGAGGTCTTGTGGACGAGTAAGGAAAATACGCATGGCTGGTTGATTTCCCGAACTCTTGAAACGGATCATATCCGTAGTCTTATTCCCTACGGTAATGATGGGATTAGATGTGGGTAATTGTTTGTATACTCTTACATCTTCAAATTGCACCTGTGAACTTCCCGTCCTTAAAGATATATAAGCACCCTTCCTGAATGGTAAGATATCATCCTTCCATCTAAGAGCAAGCCTGTCATTGATAAATACCTCTATAAGCCCTGACCCCGAATCAAAATATACCTTACAATCATACCATTGACCATCTTGTATATCGATAGGTCCCTCGGCACGAGGAATATTAAGTTGATCATTTTCCGATCGATAGATTTCTACTTTATCCTGTCGATCTGTGTAATTCCTAAACCACACCAAATAAGAGTCTCCCCTGTTAGTCTGGATTCCGTCACTTGAGAAAAAATGTAATCCAAAACGCTTATTGTCACCAGTTGTAAGGATCTTGGCTTTCCAGTGGAATACATATACCTCACCTGCAAACTGTGTGACCAATGCACTTAGATTAGAATTGGTTGAGTTTTCATCTCCTTGTACAAGTGTCCCTCCCTGTTGTATCCAGGTACCAACCGCTGGTGTCCACATACTGGAGAGTCCCGTTTCATTAAAATCATCATAAAAGAATCCCAAAGAAGTATTTGCCAGCCATCTCTGCCCATTGTAGTTCGCAGGCAGCATGAAATAACCAGGTTGTGCCAGATCCAACATAAAATCATCCTTGTAAGAGGATTTGAGTATCCCGTTATCTATTGTCTCCTCAGGTATGTCTTCCTCTCCTCCTGTCCCTGTATCGGCAGTGTTATCAGGTACCCCCGGTAAAACTCTTGAATTGGCACTGACGACTCTGGACCATCTGGATTGTAGGTTCGCAGGAGGATCTACAACTGCAGAATAGACCTTGATATTAACAGGACTGCTTTGTCCTGGCTCAAATACAATATCATTTCCCCCCGTTGTACCACTTGTAATTCTTATCAGATCGCTTCTGGACTTATACACACGTATATTATCTATAGAAAATATGCAATTCCCATTTCTCAATGAAATGCCATTTCCTTTTTTGATGGGGTTGGGATCGGTCCATGAAAGAACGAACGTATTATTGATGTAAACTTCAATCCTTCCATTTACTGGGTTATATATCGTTTTGTAATCATACACTGCTCCTGTTTCAATATTTACCCCCTTCTCCATTTTCTTCTCAAACTGATTATTAGTGGTTTTATATATCTCAACCTTATCTCCTGAACCTGCATTTCTTACCCAAACGAAATAAGAATCACCTCTTTGAGTAGCATCTGGTGCATTAGAGAAAAAATGAATTCCCGAACGTTGATTATTTGCATTCCCAGACATACGAGCAGTCCAGTGATAGAGGTAGGTATGTGATGAGGTTTGGGATAAAGGTACATAGATATTGGAATTGGTCTCACTTTCATCAAGCTGATAGAGTCTCTGATTATTGATCACCCATTGACCCGATACCTTTTTCCATTCATTTTGAAACCCCTGAGCAAATTCTTCCAGGAAAAAGCCTACTCTTGTATTGGCTTTCCACAACCCATCATTTTCTTGTGCGACCAGGTAAAAACGATCGGCCACTCCTCCCCTACCCAGATTGCTTTTATCCTCAAAAGTAAGCTGTATATCCCCTCTATATTCATTGATTAACAATGGCCTGGTCTCGGGTGCCAAGCGTGTGAATGCCAGACCTGGATCAAAACTTCCATCTTCAGGCAAGGGGTTATCTGTAGAAGGGCCTCCCCCCTGCTCCATGATTCCCCAATTGGCTTTCCATCCGCTTCCCTGTGTACGCTTATCAGATACAAATTTAATTGTCAATGCGTTACCAGTAGACGTCACATCAAATGGACCACTTTGTCCCGAATAGTTCCCGATAATTCGTGCGTTAGTATTTAATCCATCATAAATGGTCAGAATATCATAGTCGCGTTCAGTGTCAAACTCAGAAAATGATAGCTTGATTCTTCCAGATTGCTGAGGACGAATACTATATATATATGCTTCTTCTGTACTATACCCCGAAATCTCTCCTCCCGAATCTGTAAAAATCCCTTTTGTAGCGGATACTATATACACCTTTGGACTCCCTACTCTTCCTATGTCAGGTGTTTGAAAAGTTCCGCCAACTGGAGGGGAAATTTTATTTCCTCTACATATACTTTGCATTTCCCAATCAAATGAACTGTTGGCACTTAGTCCTGTCAATACATGCTCTTCCCCACTAGCTTGAAACTGAGTCCACGCATCATCTGAGTTTTGCCTTTTGACCTTTATTACATACTCGTCTGCATTAGTATTAGCCTCCCATTTTACTGTAGCCCCAAGTGCAAACGCATTTTGTACACCATATGCTTGTAAAGGAGGACAATCGAGGTCAATATTACTCGTCGTGTAATTCAAACTAAAGCCTTTGGCATTCTGTCTACAATCAGAACGAAATTCAATGTATGCACTCCCACTATTTGCCATGAGTTTTCCGGGGAGTTTGTTACCAGAGAATCTCCCTAGTCTCCGTCCTGTATGATCTTTGCCATCAAATACCTCCAAATAGTCAAAGGGATTGTCCATGGTTCCCTCCAAATCGAATCTGCTGAAAGATATTTCGACGGGACTATTCCCTGGAGGGTCTATCACATAGGCTTTTCTGGAAAGTGGGGAATAATCTAATACTTCTATCTTACCGTTGGCTTGAGACACTTGTTGCACTTCTGGTTTCCCGTTGATCAATCGATAATATTTATCCCAATCCCAAAAAGGCCCGGGATCAATGTGTGTATTCTCCCTAAAATGCTGATGCCCCTTAATTCTGTAGCAATCATTGGACAATGATCGAATACCTTCTGTGGGAGGTCCTCCATATATCGTCTGAGGATCAATCCCATGTCTCAAAGCAATATCACGGACCAATTCAGCAGAGCTTTCATACATTTGTTGTGTGTACCATGCAGCACCGTCTGCTATGAATCCTTCGTGCTCTATGCCTATGGATGTGTGATTATCTCTTCGAATGTGAAACGCACGATCGCTTTCACACACCATCTGGGTAACTTGTCCATCAGATGCTCTTATTACATAATGTGTGGATACCCTGGCATTGGGATTTTTGAACCAGGAAATGGCACTTGCATAAGAGCCCTGAATGGTATGAATGGCTACATAAAGCACTTTTTCTCCTTCTCTAGAACCATAGTTACGGCTGTTGGCTGTTGACCAGAGGGCACCGGTGTAGTCTGCCAATCTTTCCTCACGGGTACATCGGAACGGAGAATCATTGGATTCGTTGACAGATAGGGATCTATTTCTTGTAGTATGAATTTGGAGGGTAGGTGCACTCAATATTTGATATCGCTCTCGGCCAAATATCCTATTATAATCAAATTTTTTATTACTGCGGGTAATAGGAACGGTGTGAGGGTTCTCCATCTCGTGTAAAATTCCGTAAAATTGCTGATCGCGAGCAAAATCGTTGTGATCCGTGCGGTCATTAGGTATTTCACTTAGCTCATCAAAAATAGACCCGTGATTTTCAACACTACGAGTCATCAGTCTACGAGATCGCTGTAGTGCAGAATAGGACGCTGCATACGCAAGAATATTATTTCTGGGATCTTGTTTTATCTCTTCTTTGCTGTAGCCTGAAAGACGTGCAATTTTGTCTAAGGTATTATTAAAATAACCCTTTCCATCTTCTACTAGCCCCATTACTCCATAATATTCGGGAAGTCCCTGGCAGGAATTGGATTCAGATGTCGGGCGAATGTGCCTAATACGCGTGTTGTTAAAGGCTACTGCTTCCAACAACCCTTCCGGAATGCTGGGATAACGACTGTAGGCCTCTTCAAAATAACTACTATATGGATTACTTACTGTTTCTACATCTTGTGCTCTCAATGGAGCAATCCACAGGATTAGATTAAGAACTAATCCCCCAATTATGCAATGTATATTTTTCATCGATCTATATCTGATCTTATAAAAATCTATATAATATATCATTAGACTACAGATTATATCTTCAGGTTTAAGTAAAAATACAGGGCAAACGCACCAAATTTTATAACTAATTCATTGTTAGTTAATTATGATTAAAATATGTATATATTGAATCAATGTAAGCTACTGTATAGCAGCTGTTAATGATTTTAGTGCGTTTGCCCTGGTAAAAATACATAATTCTGATTTTTATCTCAGTATTCTCTATATTAACGACTTTTGTAAACCTACCTTTGCGAATTACGTAAAAATATTGTTTTTACTTCTTTCATTTTTTTCAGAACTTACCGAAAGTTATTAATATCACTTTATGCCTATTGGGTTAGACATCAAAAAGCGTACTGAATTTTTTATCAGGGATTTACATGCTAGAGAAGTCATGCGATTGGGATGGTACAGACAATTGGGGATTGGTGAAGACCAATTGCGATTACTCAGAGCTAAAAAAGCTCATCACACTGCATTTCTACGGGATCTCCTCCGCAAAAGAGGGGTAAGCCCAGCCTGGTACGCACGATTTTTTTACTACATTGGTCATATATTTGGATTTATTTCCGCACTCCTTCCTCAAAAATGGTCCAAAAAGATAGAAGATACTTTGGAATTCTGGATTCTGATGCGTTACAAAAAATATCTTAAAGCCATGACTTTGGATGCGACGATGCGTTCTATGGTGGAATCGGTTCAACTCAAACGTCTGGCACACGATGAACCTGCTGAAGATGCTATTGCCTTACTCCAGGATTTTATTAAGGAGCAGGAACAAGAAATAGATTCTAACATTGCGGTTTCAGATCACGTAGTGAGGTAAGATGCAATGGGTGCCTTCGATTGCTCTTTGATTAACGATCTTTGATTAACGATTTCAACGTCATAGATTCATATTTTGGGCCATTTCGTGCTCTAATGAAAATAGGTCCAAACATTTATTGAGGTCTCCATATTTTACAGCCTCGGTAAACGCTTGAGTTGTATTTTTATATTCCAGGGCATTATTGATAAAATTATAGCTGATTGTAGTCAAGAGAAGGATTAGGGGAATTAGCCATGAAACAGCTTTTCTCATTTCTTTCTTTTAGTGGTGGTAACGTTTAATGTAAAATGCATTTTTTAATGCCTTTTTACTTAGTGTTATGATTATTCATAATATAATTTGAATTCACCGTATTTATTGTGGGTTGGTATTTTGACGGATAGAATGAAATAATTGTCCTTCATAGAAATGACTGAGTAAAGAAACTCATCTCCTGGAACGCTGAAGTTTTTTCTTAATTCATTATTGCTTTCAACGAAGGTTAATAAGAACTCTATATCACTTGTCCATTCATATTTCAAGTTTGAAGTTGAACCATCTTTAAAAGTATCTTGCCATTTACTTTCTGACATCATGACTTTAGTCGTATCTCCATTCACTTCGAAGTAGTAAAAGTTATGGGTGTTTTTAAATTTTTCTAGGTCCTTATTTGAAATAGTAGATTTTGGTTTAGTAGTTACTCGTTTAATTTCGTCTTTTTTAGCTTTCGAGGCCCCGGCTCTCCACCATAAATATTTCCGAATTTGTCTACGGCTACAAATTCAGCGTCATTTTTGTTGATACTTTCTAGTGTCCAGCCAGCCTTGATACCTAACCCTATGAATCTCAACCCTATCCCACAGGGTATGACATATACACAGCGATTCTCAGCAACCACATAACTATTTTATAGTTAAATATTCCATATCCTTAATGGCTATGTTTCCTCTCCTATTTACCTAAATAATGGCCCTCCCCCACCGAAAGTGTTATCTTTGGATATGGGCCCTCCAAAAAAAGATCTTCAAACCCGCTTTAGTTTTGAGGGACTATATAGCGAAGTGTGTCGCATATTTGATCAGATTCCCGATCCTCGGAGCTATGGTTGTAAGTACCCTCTCTCTGACTTACTTCGCATGGGCTTTGCGATGTTCTCCCTAAAAAGTGCTTCGATGTATGCCTTTCAAACTCGCAGCCAGGCAGAATCGCATAATATGAAGCGTATCTATGGGATCGAGCAAGTCTGCAGTGATAACTGTTTGCGCCAGGGCTTGGACGAAGTGAATCCTACAACGTTGAAACAGGGCTTTAGTAAGTTGTATTACTTGCTGAAGGAGTATGGGCTGCTGAAGCCTTATCAATATCGAAGGACCTGGAAACTGGTCAGTATAGACGGGGTGGAGCACTTTAGGTCCACTCGGGTCCATTGTTCCTCCTGTTTGCGCCAAGTAGAAAAGAATGGGGAGATTCATTATAGTCATTCGATGCTGGTGGCGGCCTTAGTTCACCCGGATCAATCAAGCGTGTTTCCCCTGGAATGTGAAGCGATCGTTCGTCAGGAAGGGGTCGATAAAAATGACAGTGAACTGACGGCTGCTCAGCGGTTACTTCACCAACTCAGAGCGACTTACCCTGAAGAAACATTCTTAGTGGTAGAAGATGCGATGTTTGCCAATGGCCCTCATATTGAGCAGCTCCAAGCTCAGCGATTCAACTACATGATTGGGGTCAAACCCGTGAAACACAGGAACCTTTTTGCCCAATT
>CAZZEC010000056.1:11847-33751 GCA_964652565.1 uncultured Bacteroidia bacterium | reverse complement strand
ACAAATAAAGCTCAGGGGATAAACTTAGTCCAGATGTAGTTGCTCGGATCGATACGAAGATTTCGAAGAATTGAATGAAAAATGATATATGCCTGCCTGGCATATGCCGCAGATAAAGAACATAAATCAAAGATCGCTTCTTGAAACTACTTTTCGATCAGAATATTTCCCCCAAGATTATTAAACATCTGCATGAGCATTTCCCTCTTTCCACACAAGTACGTTTCGTAGAATTGGAAAATGCCTCTGATGAGGTAATTATACATATAAGATATCAGCAACCTCCCATGAAACTGTTCGGAAGAAAAAAGAGCCAGCCTGATTCCCTCTTTCCCAGTCGAGCCTTAACCCTCAAGATTGCTCCTATACCTGAAAATGGTAAAGCGCTAAGTGATCAATTCATCAATATATTTAACCAAGCGGAAGGTGTTGCACTCGATAATAGCGTTGAATCACTCACGCGGATAGACGAATTTCTTATTCAATGTAACAAGCGATATCAGGTTGATGACATGGCAGAAACAATATTTCTGGCAGGATGCTATGCAGGACAGGTAATGGTAGCACATGCAGGGGGAAAATGGATGGATATTAAAGACACAAATTTGCCTGAGAGAATCAATATGTCACCGCTAGTCATGCAATTACCAAACGGCAATATCTGCGACCCGATTTCCAAAGCCTTTAAATGTTTTGCTCATGGAGAGAGAGATAGTTTGTCTTATTTTTATCGGGTATTTACCCAGCCGAAAGAAACAGCTCCCCCTAATTCTCAGCCAGAATATCACTCTGGCTATTTCATGGGGATCTATACCTATCATTATCCCTTTCCTGTCAATCCCATGAACATTTTGCTAGCGGCTCTCACTCAGTTCCATCCTGAGTTTTATCCCGCCAAAATGTATACCGCTCCAGAGACATGGATTGAAATAAATTCCCCAGATGATTTTTCCATGGAGAAAGTTCCAGACGAATACTGGATGGAAAAAGACAAATCCATACACATCCCTATACATGGTGCAAATGGGATAGAATTATCTCTATCCGACTACAGAAATCCAGATGTAATCCCTTCGAGTGTTACCATGAATTGGCCTTCTGTGGATGTTATACCCGGTTTTTCCAAACTGGAAGCCCTACTTTCATTTCTTTGCGACGAATTGGATGCGACATTTGGACTCATCTCAGATAAAGAGACGTTTTACAGCGATGAGTTGTACGACAAGCGGTTTGAAATAGATATGAGTGCTACTCCAATTACCGTTTACTGGATCAATTGGTTTGGGAAAGCCTATCTGGAAACTATCGGAAATTCTCATATAGCATCTGCTCACAATATGTTATCTGTCAAAACTACTCAGCGAGGCCAACTGGTATCGCTACAGAAAGAACCCTTTGATCGGAAAAATCCTCAACATGTGATCAATCAAAAAAATGTGGTAGAGGAGTTAGGGATTTGAATAAAAAGGGCTTCTGTATTTAATTATGTTATGTGATAGACAATATTATGTTCTAAATAAATACCCACTAAAGTACCTTCTAAACACTCAATAAGTGCGGAATTGATTCCGCACTTATTGAAGATTTAGTGGTCTGTGGTCCGTCGTCTGTGGTCTAACCAACTGTCCGTTGTCTGTGGTCCGTCGTCTGTGGTCTAACCAACTGTCCGTTGTCCGTTGTCCGTCGTCAGTCGTCCGTCGTCTAAATCCATAACCCTCTATTCTCATTCAATCACCATCTCAGCCACATCTATATCCGATGCATTGAAGTACCCCAATCCATAATCGTTGGGGTCATCTACATTGCGAATATTTCCGCGTATGGGGGCTGGTGGAGGATCAAACAGACCTCCGATAAAAGCTGTCTGCTCAAATAGTACTGCCAGAAAATCATAATAGGATTCGGTAATAGATAATTGCTGTACCCGAACACTATCTCCCGGTTTCATTTCCCCCTGGAATATTTCTACATCGATTACAAACTCTCCTACAAAATCGTCCCTGGCAAATGCCAGGTCTTCCGGGTCACCCACCAATTCATCATTCACAAATACCTTCCAACGATAAAAATTAGTTTCATCCTGAGGCTCACGCGCAGACAGTAACACTACATAGTCCCGCGTACCATCCTCATCTGGCTCTTCATCCAGATCAACAATATCATAGTCAATAGCCGTAATATCGCTGACCTTAAACAAGGTTTCAGGATCAGAGCGATAATGTATTCCGCCCTCTAACATGATATCCAATGTGTATGTTCGCCCGACTTCTCCCGGAGTATTCGTTACATACACTCCGGGTTGCGTATTCATCATCACAAGTGTTTCTTCTCTTCCTATATCATCCCTCAAAATGACTTGTGCATTGGTCACCGCCGGGGGTTCAGTTGTCTCAAAATATTGCGTAGAATACGATAACTTCACCATCTGAGGTCCGGGAAGCGTCGTAATACCTCCTTCTACGACCAATCGAGGTGCTTCCTCTGGAACATTGATTTCGACGACATCCTGACAGCTTGTAAAGAGGATGAGAGAAATCGAAAAGATCCATGTATATCGAAGTATATATTTCATAGTTTATGTTCTATAAAGTTAATGGGATAAAAAAGGGTTAGAAGCTAAAGTTCCATGTCACATAAGGGATCGGAACGGCAAATATGGAAAGTCTCACCGCTTCATTGATATTGGGATTGTCCTCATTTTGCCGGAAGAAGATGGAGTAATAATTCCTTCTACCATACGCATTATAAATCCCAAAGCTTAAACTATTTTCGAATTTTTTGTCGGGTTTTGTCAAATCCCAATTGGCAGCCAGATCAATCCTGTGATAAGCAGGTGTACGTGCGCCATTGCGATTATCGAAATTGGGAGGCGAGAAATTTTCATAAAAATATCTGGCATTGGGATATGTTACTGCCCTACCAGACATATAGGCAAAATTGGTTGAGAAATCCCACTTGGGATTTAATTGATAACTCAGTACTAATGATATATCGTGAAGTTTATCATAATTGGAAGGATAAAATTCGTTATTGTTAATACCATCAACCTGACGCTCTGTTCGGGACAAGGTATATCCCAACCAACCTGTAAATTTCCCTTTATTCTTTCGTATGAGTAATTCAGCACCATACGCTCTCCCTCTACCGCTAAGTAACTCAGTTTCCAACGTTTCATTAAACAACAATTCCGCTCCATCCTTATAATCTAAAATATCATCAAAATCCTTGTAGAAGACCTCAAAAGACGTTTCGTAGGTATTATCAAAAAAGTTCCGAAAATAGCCAACGGCCCATTGATCAACAGTAGCTGGCTCGATGTAAGCGCCACTGGGTCTCCATACATCCAAGGGGGTAGCGGCGGTGGTATTCGAAACGAGGTGGATATACTGTCTTATTCGATTATAGCTCGCTTTGATCGATTGCTTTTCATCTATCAAATAGTTTAATGAAAATCGCGGTTCCCATCCATCGAAGCTTCGAATCGTTTCCATATTGTCATAAAATATGGTATCAATAATATTGGTTCTGCTATCCGGATTATCATTTTCGTAAACATAGACCTCGCCAGATCCTATATTCTGGAAGCTCGAATACCTCAAGCCGTACTGAAGGGTGAGTTTAGAACCGATCTTTTGTTCTGCACTTAAATATAATCCAGACTCCAATGCATGCTCGTGATCAATCTCAAAATCCTCGAAATTTGTTGTATCACCTAAAAAATTAACTTCCCCTGGATGAAATCTATATAGTATGGTACTAGCCCCCAGTTCCAGCGTAAAATTAGGAGTAAGGTACCATCCGAGATCCCCTTTTAAGCTGTAGTTGTAAATATTGGAAGTCCAGTCAAAAGGATCGCGGTTATCGGGTTCGTCAGGAACCCCTAGTCTGTATCTATAGTTGCTATATACGGCGGTAAAGTTGGAAAATACTTTCTCGCCAAATATGTGATTCCAACGAAACGTTGCCGTTTGATTCCCCCATTGAATTCTGAAATCATCTTCAAACCGAAATACGTCATCCCCTAGATAAGCGGAGAGATATATGCGGTCTTTCTCACCGATCTCGTAGTTTACCTTTGCATTTAGATCGTAGAAGAATAGTACATTTGATCGTATCTCTTCATCTGAACTCAGCTTGAGAAAAAGATCGAGATAGGATCGCCTACCTGCAACCATAAATGAAGCCTTATCCTTTGCTATAGGCCCTTCCAGCATCAATCTACTGGATATTAACCCTATACCCCCAGTTCCTGCAAAGCGCTTTTTATTTCCCTCTTTTTGCCTGACATCCAACACAGAGGAAAGTCTTCCTCCATATCTGGCAGGAATTCCTCCCTTATAAATTTGTAGGTCTCTTACTGCGTCTGCATTAAACACAGAGAAAAAGCCTAACAAATGAGAAGAATTGTAGACAGGTGCTTCATCCAGCAAAATGAGATTTTGATCGACATTTCCACCTCGGACATTGAACCCGCTTGCCCCCTCACCTACTGTAGAAACTCCTGGCAACAGCTGAATACTACGTATAATATCAATCTCGCCTAATAACTGAGGCATGCGGGAAATTTCTTTGATATCGAGTTTCACTGTACTCATTTCTACCTGCTTGATGTTTTCATCTGCAGCTTCTGCCTCGATGACTACTTCTGCCGCGGTAATCCCTTTAACAGGGAGTTCGATATCCTGGGTTATCGATGAGTCAAGTTCAATCGTCAACGTCATGGTCTCGTATCCCAGGTACCGATATTCCAGTGTATAGGTTCCGGGAGGTAACGTAAGGGAATAAAACCCATAGGTATTAGTATAAGTTCCTGTAGTCAGTTCTTGTACTGCAATGGTAGCTTGTATTAACGCTTCTCCATTTTCAGCATCGCTGACGTAACCACTTATACTCACTTTCTGTTGAGACAATAGCAAGTTGGGAAGATATAATGCCATCAACAGCAATAAAAAGTAAGTTTTGGATGCTCTCATTAATGATAAATTTGATGTTGAGTTGCCGTGAAGATAATGTGTGAATACAGCGAGTTCAATTATTTTCTACCAAAGGTGTTATTTAAACGAATCAGTAGGTTTATAAGCTGCTTGAAAGTATGGTATCATCACAATACTCATCTGTTAATTTGAGTTCACAATTAGGGGAAATATTCTGTATCTCTGCATGCAATTAAACAGTATAATTGCATTGCCGAAGTGATATTTGTACTATATATGCTAATTATCGTACTTTGCTATTTTTAATAACTAATGGAAGTTGTGTGAAACAAGAAGAAACGGTGGACTTTCATATCCGCAAAGCGTGGCAGAAAATATTGAGGATGTATAATTTGGAAGCCGCTAAGTACGGTTCCACGATGTCTGTGGGGTACGTGTTACTCAATATTGATATTGAAGGCACCCCTTCAACTCAACTAGGACCTAAAATGGGAATTGAAAAATCGAGTCTTTCTCGTACACTTAAACATATGGAGGAAGCCGGGCTCATCTACAGAAAGGCTGATACGGATGACAGGAGGATCAATCGCATATTCCTTACCCCCAATGGAGTTAACAAAAGAAAATTAGCTAAAAAGGCAGTCCTGGATTTTAACAATAAGGTCTTTTCGCATATAGATCCAGGAAAACTGGCTATCTTTAAAGAAGTTATTCAGGAAATCACGGATGTAGCTATTATTGATGAAGAAGAAGTAAGTATCAAGAGTTGAAGTCCAATATTTAACTTATATGCAAGAGCTAACACTTTATCAAGTCGATGCATTCACAGACCACGTATTTGGAGGGAATCCCGCAGCAATATGTCCTCTCGACGAATGGTTGCCAGATGCTACCATGCAGGCTATTGCACAAGAAAATAATCTGGCTGAAACAGCCTTTTTCTGCGGAGAAGGGAATGGATACAGGCTTAGATGGTTTACACCGGAGATAGAAGTGAAATTATGTGGGCATGCAACCCTGGCTGCAGCACACGTGTTGTTTGAACATCTCGGCTATCCCAATAAGCATATTTCATTTGAAACACAGAGTGGAACACTCACAGTCCAACGTAAACTCAATAGTTATAGCATAGATTTTCCTGCCTTTGTCCCACAACCTTATGCAGCGCCTTCACTTTTGGATGAGGCCATGGGTATTTCCCCTCAAGCGGTATTTAAAGCATCTGAATATCTTACGTTAGTTTATAAAACTGAAGAAGAAATCAGATCTATTAATCCAAACATGCGATTGTTAATGCAAATTTCTGATATCCTGGGATTTATCATTACTTCACCCGGAAAAGAAGTGGATGTAGTATCTCGTTTTTTCGCGCCAATAGCAGGTGTTCCCGAAGATCCGGTTACTGGATCTGCACATTGCCACCTCACTCCTTATTGGGCCCAACGACTCCATAAAAACGAGCTGACAGCTATGCAATTGTCAAAACGCATAGGTCGGCTAACCTGTGTCTATCACGGCGACAGGGTGGAATTAATTGGAGATGCTGTAACGTACCTAAAAGGTAATGTATTGAGGTATTGATGAATTGCGATATTGATGAATGGTTTTATTATGCCATCATCTTTTCATCATCCAATAAGTTCATGAGGTACTTTCCGTACCCACTTTTCATTAACGGTTGGGCTATCTTCATCAATTGCTCAGCGTCTATGTATCCCATTTGAAAAGCAATCTCTTCTATACATCCTATTTTTAACCCTTGTCTTTTCTCAATAATTCGCACAAAGTCTCCAGCCTCCATCAGGGAATCATGTGTACCAGTATCTAACCACGCAGTACCTCTCCCTAGTATAGATACATGTAATTGACCTTGAGATAGATAAGTTCTATTCACATCTGTTATCTCCAGTTCTCCTCTCGGAGAAGGCTTAAGAGATCTGGCAATTTCCACCACCTGTTGATCATAAAAGTATACACCTGGAACTGCAAAAGAAGATTTAGGTTCTTCTGGTTTTTCTTCTATACTGATAGCTTGACCATGTTCATTAAACGCTACTACGCCATATCTGTTAGGGTTTGCTACGTGATATCCAAATATTTTACCTCCATTATGCGTCTCTACCCATTCCCTGGCAGATCTGAGTGTCCTAGATAGATCCTCTCCATAAAATATATTGTCACCCAAAATAAGTGCTGCAGATTCATCTCCAATAAACTTTTCCCCAATGATGAAAGCTTGTGCCAAACCCTCAGGACGCTCTTGTACCGCATAACTCATATTGAGACCTATTCTGGAGCCATCGCCGAGTAATTGCTGAAACAAGGGTAAATCCCTGGGAGTAGAGATGATGAGAATATCCTGTATGCCTGCTTCCATTAGCGTTGATAAAGGATAATAGATCATCGGTTTGTCGTAAACAGGCATCAGTTGCTTACTCACAGAGATTGTCAAGGGATACAGTCGGGTACCTGATCCTCCGGCCAGAATAATTCCTTTCATGTCAAATAATTTTGGCTAAACATACACATTAATTCGAAAACAAAAAAATCCATTTTACTCACCAAAATTAGTTTTAAAGTAAAATATATATCATCAGGGATCACAACATGGTTGCTTCCCTATAACCCAAACGAAATATTCGTCAAAATGGGTTTACATACATAGATTAATCCTCGAGTTGATCACTTTCGCATGTTAGTAAATAAGTGAACATATTTGAATATGCCATTATTCAAGGTGTTCAATCCCTCCAGGATGGGTGCTGGGTGGAATACCACGGCTATTCCTGGTTTAACTCCTTCGGAGTTTCAGAAACCCTGAAAGGGTTAAACCAAGAATAGGACTAATTTATGTATCAGAATCCCCCTGCAGAGAAGGATAGTGCATTGGAGAGGGGAACGTCAGGGGGTGAATAAAAAAGTGAAGATGATTTTTTTCATCTTATAGTCCTTAATCATCCCCCTATTCCCACCGTTATATACACATATCGGATTCTTCGACCTTCTCTTTCTGCACAATTCTCGGCTGCAAGGGGGCATACGTTTATTGTATTTAAACATGTCCTCCTACTTACTTAATAAATATTGCCGTAGCATTTACTAAGTATCGGTCTTATATAATAAGTATATGCAAATAACTGAATTTTATATAAATAATGATATCCATAAAAAATCCGGATCGATATCTAGTACCGTATATATAAAAGAATTCTATATAAAATATTATTATATTATTTATTTTTAATGTATTAATACCTATATTTGAAAAGTTATATTAACTTTTTTTCAAAGTACTTTCTAGTAAATCAAGTTAGCAGGTACATGGAGAATTAGCAGCACATCCTCCTCTATATCGCTAACATATAACATATGTATTTTGATCAGCACAGGTTTACTCATCTGGCTGACATTTCTATTTGTGTTCATCAACATCAAACTTATACCCCAATGGACCAAAAAAGCGCTAACATCCAAAAGATTCACGATTATCTATCAGAACTAGATACCAAAGTTCAAGAGGAGAAACACAAGAAGAGGATCATTTCTATTGTCAGTGTAGGAGTATTCATTTGTATAGGAATAGTCCTCTATTTTATGATCATACAATCTGATTTCTCATCTCGTGCAGGTAACCAGGTTTATAACTTCAAAAATCTTAACATTCAGGACGTTGAAGATTATTTTGCTTCAAATCAAGATGCTCTATTTGTACGATTACCCGATTCAAACCAACTCATTGCCTTAACATCAACGGAAGACTATTGGCGATTACTCGATGAATATGCTACAAGGGCAAGGAGATCAGAAAATATGGAACAGGAGCAGATTGTATCTGTTTCTGCCATTCAGCAGGATTCAATTACCCAATCTAATGATATTCAGGTAGATTCGCTTTTCTCTGAGGGTATTCTAAAGGGAAATTTCAGTATTACTGGAAGGCGGATAAATGGCAATTCATTGTTATTTCGCATTAATAATTTCGATCCTAATATTGAATACAGTATAGACTTTGGCAATGGTGTGAGAAGAAAAAATGTATCCAATACATTTGGATATCGATATCCCAGTGCTGGGAAGTTCACGGTTACGCTTACGGGTACTTATCGAGAAGAAAAAATTATTTCTTCCACTACTTTTCTGCAGATTTCTTCTTCACAAGTTTCAGAAGCAGTTCTGACAAATGTATCGGCAGAGGAACAAATATCATCACAAGATCTGGACGAACCTCAAGGCACCAATGTGCAAACGCTAGATAATAGTCCTACTGCACCTATTTCATCAACTACTACTACTTCCTCAGATGAATTAAATACAAGAAACAATAATTCATTCATCACCAGAAGTGATATAAATACGAATAATACTACAACAGTTGATGCTCAAACAGCTAATAGTCCCCCACTTTCCAACGTCGGAGGAGATGAAGAGAATAATCAAGCATTTGAAACTACCTCTAACGTACGCGACCTCAATAATCGTGAAGAAAATGTCTCTGTAGCTCCTTTGAAAATCGCTAGCCAGATGCCCAATTTTCCTGGCGGCCAGACAGCTATGTTGAACTATTTGAACCAACAGCTCACCTATCCTCAGGCAGCAAGGGATTTCGAAATTGAAGGCAGTGTCTATGTTCAATTTGTGGTTAATAAAGATGGATCACTTTCTGATATAGAGGTAGTAAGAGGATTAGGGTATGGGTGCAACCAAGAAGCAATTCGTATCGTCAAGTCCATGCCAAAATGGCAGCCAGGCCAACAAAACGGTCAATCGGTACCTGTGATTTATACGTTACCTGTAAAATTCAGCCTTATTGAATAACATCATAATAAGTACCATAACCCAATATTAGTTATCCCAGCACATTATCAGATGAAATACACATATTATTTTTTATTCCTCTCCTTGCAAATAATATTCTCCAACAATACTTTTTCACAAACTCTCATTCAAGGGAAAATATTTGATGAAGTAAACGGACAGAGCTTGATTGGAGTTAGAATATTCTTTGATGACCCCAACAGCATGATAGGCACCATATCGGACATCAACGGGTTTTTTGAACTGGATATAGATAGTCCGCCTCCAGTACATGTAACTATTTCTTTTGTAGGCTATCAGGATCAAAAAATTAGTGTAGAAGAGGAAGAATCATTTATTGAGGTATATTTAATTCCTTCCGATCAAGAAATAAAAGTTCAATCGAGGTCCTCTGAGTCAGAGGTAGTTACAGCTTCGAAAATAGCAGAAAGCAAATTATCATCCTCTATTAGTATTGAAAAAATGGGGGTGAGAGATATACAACTCCTACCCACAAGAGACTTTTATGCGGGAATTGGGTATCTCAAAAGTGCATTCGTCAATACCAGTAGCTTTAGCTATCATTCAATTAATACTCGAGGGTTTGCTAACCTCCAAAACTGGCGTTTTATTTCTCTCATTGATGGGATGGATATCTCAGGCCCAGGGGTAAATTATGGAGTGGGAAATGTTATGAAAGGCTCTGAATTGGATATCAGGGAAATTGAACTGGTTCCAGGTCCAGGCTCTGCACTTTATGGCCCCAATGCGTTGAATGGTCTTGTCGCGATGAGTACGAAAAGCCCTTTTTCTTATCAGGGGGTAAGTGCTTATGTAAAACAAGGTATGATCAACCGCCCCAATGGGGGAACTAAACCCTATACAGATATAGGTGTTAGATACGCAAACAATATTGGCGATCGCTTCGCTTTCAAGATCAACGCTACATATCTCAAAGCACATGATTGGATTTCTGATGACCGATCGCATCTTATCACTAATCCAATCATTCCATTCAAAGAAGATTTTTTAACAAAGCCTGCTTCTGACCCCAATTTTGACGCAGTAAATATTTATGGAGATGACATTCAAATACCTGTAGACTTAGGCGATGAAGAACCAGTACTCATTAATAGATCAGGAATTGCGGAGCGAGATTTACTCGACTATGAAATAGACAATCTTTTCCTACAAGCTTCTCTTCATTACCGTATTACGAATAATTTAGAAGCATCTTATGATATAAGGTATTCTCAGGCCGACAATATCATTAGATATGAAAACTTCTATCCTTTTGAAAACTTTAGTACCCTATACCAAAAACTGGAAGTAAAAGGGACACATTTTCTAACCAGAGTATATCTGGCAAGAGATAATTCAGGGGATGGTTATTCTGTATTAGCAGCAGGGGCCATAATACAGGAAGCGCTTAAACCTAGTACTACATGGGGCAGTGAGTATGGTGCAGCGTATAGAGGGGAAGTCTCAGGAATAGGTGCCAATGACCATATAGCAGCGCGTGAGTATGCAGACAGAGACCTTTTAGATCCAGATTCCAGGATCTTTCAAGAGGCCAAATCCGTTACAACCTCGATACCTATCAGTCAACCAGGAGGGTCTGGCGTATCTATGAAAGCACAGTTTCTGCATGCAGATATATTCTATGACTTTGCAAACATTATTAAGCCTATCGATATACAAATTGGAGGAAGCTTTCGAAGATACGTACTAGACTCCGAGGGACATGTATATAGCGACGGCCCCCTAGGATTTGATCAACCCATACCGGTATGGGAATATGGATTGTTCTCACAATTTGCTAAATCCTTCTTAGACGATAGGCTAAATTTGAGAGGATCGATAAGATATGATCGAAATAAAAACTTTACCGGTAAAATAACGCCAAGAGCATCTATTGTAGGGTTGCTGGGTAGCCGGAAAAAGCACGCAATCAGGGCTTCATGGCAAACGGGTTTTAGAAATCCGGCGAATCAGGATACCTATGTAGCATTTAATGCAGGCCCATTACTGTACCTGGGAAACATTGAAGATAATATCAATAATTTTAGCGTACAATCACCGGATGGGGTATTAATTTCAGGAACAGAATTATACAATAGTCTGGTTACTACTTCTTCCTTTCAACGTTTTCTGGAAAATGGTGGAACAGATCCCAACTTACTCGATCCTGCGAATCTTTCCTTTCTACAACAAGAACAAATTACTACCCTTGAACTTGGATATAGGGCAACCCTGGGAGACGCCTGGATAGCAGATGCCAGTTATTTTCATAACACCTATCAAAACTTTACTGCCAATATCGTCTCCTTCAGCACATTGATTAATCTACCTATACTCACACTCAACAACGTTCCAGACAAGGTATTCTCTCAGGGAATAAATGTAGGTATGGAATATCAGGCCTCACAGGGTTTGCTGGGGGGTGGAAGTTATAATTACATTCGCTTTGATGCAGCGGATGCTATGGAAAAAAACCCCTTTTATTTTCCTGACTTTAATACCCCAGAACATAGCTATAAGCTATATATTGGTTATCAACCAGAACACAAACCCCTGGGGTTTATCACGCATTATCGATGGTTTGATGACTACACTTTCCAATCCCCAAACGGGCAAGGATCTATCTCAAGCTTTGATATATGGGATGCAGCTATCATCTATCGGATTCCTTCTATAAAATCCCAAATCAAAGTCGGAGCCACCAATATCCTTGGCAATGGATATCAAACGGTTTATGGAGGACCTTTGATAGGAGGAGAATATTATGTACAGTGGACCTTCGATGAATTAGTCCGGTGATGTCTAGAAAAGAATTACTTTCACCCTGTATTAATCTCCAAAGAATTTGATAAGTATGTAAGTGGCAAAATATCACCTCATTTTAATTTAGCCTCTCAACAGGTATTTTTGTTACTTTCGTGCTGAGTAAATTCAAACTGTACTTTTATGAGAAGCTTATTGCACATGCGTTGGAGGTTGATGTTGTTATTGGGATTTGCATTTATACTTATTTCAAATATTCGCGCACAAAATGCTACGGATACCACTATGCGCGTAGTAGTATTTGGCGATGGTATCACTTTAGGCATACAAGATGGGAAAGAAATAACCAAGACATATGGGGATTTCCTGGAAGAACTCTTAATCAAAGAAGGCATAAAAGTCGACGTGATCAATAAGGGTAAAGAGGATGATCAATCACTTAATGCTACACAACGAATGCAAATGGATGTTGTAACCGAAAGGCCAGATGTAGTTACCATTATGTTTGGGACCTTTGATGCAATGGTAGATCCAGGTAAAATTCGAGCCAGAGTCCCGTTGAATATCTTTCGCGGACAATTGAAGCAGATGGTTACCTACCTCAAGCAAATCAACATTGTACCTATTATCATGACTACTCCCCCGATGGGAGACATTCAGGCAATGGAAAGAGAGCCTTACAAAAGTGCTGGCGCCAATTTTTTACTAGAACCTTATATGCAAGCTTGCAGGGAGTTAGCCCAGGAAGAACGTGTTCCGCTTATTGATCACTATGCTGACTGGCAGGAACAAACTGCGTCTGGAGAAACACTCGATGAATGGTTGATGGAAGGTTATTTACCGAATGAAGCAGGACACCGTCAAATAGCCCAGAAAATGTTTCAGGTAGTGAAGCAGCAATTAACTCCAACCATGACAGATGTGTTTATATCAGGAGAAGGAGGATATGATACCTATAGGATTCCTACGATATTCACCTCCAAAAATGGATTTCTCCTTGCCATATGTGAAGGCAGGAGTAGTAAAGCTGATCATGCGCAAAACGATATTGTCATGAAACGGAGCTTTGATAAGGGGCAAACATGGTCTGATCTCAAAGTGTTGGCTGAGGATGGAGAAAACAGTCTCAATAATCCGCAAATTGTCATGGTATCTGAAACGGGAAAACTCATCCTGATGTACCAGCAGTATCCCAGTGGATATGGTGAAAAGGAAGTGCTTCCGGGAATAAGGGGGGATCGCATCTGCAGAACATTTGTGATAACGTCAGAAGATGATGGAAATACATGGACAGAACCTGAAGAGGTTACGAAAGATGTAAAGAGACCCAAAGATGTTACCAGTGTCGCTAGTGGTCCTGGGAGGGGGATAGAAGTTTCTCAGGGTAAGAAAAAAGGGAGGTTGATCATGCCTTTTAATCAGGGACCGTATGGCGCATGGAAAGTATATACAGTCTACAGCGACAATCAGGGAAAATCCTGGAAATATGGAGAAGTCGCTCCAGAAGGGTCCAAGGGAATGGCAAACGAGGTTCAAATGATTGAACTTCGCAATGGAAACCTCATGCTTAATGCCAGAAGCATGGAAGGCAATGGATATAGAAAAATTGCCTATAGCGAGGACGATGGAGAAACATGGACAGCCTTAAAGGATGATTCTGCGTTAGTAGAGCCACAGTGCCATGCCAGCTTTTATCGTTTTAATCCCTATTATATTTTATTTTCCAATCCAGCTTCAGCATCTGATCGGCAAAATGGGATGATTAAACTCAGCGTAGATGATGGGAAAACGTGGAAATATGCGAAAACTATCTATCCAGGAAGTTTTGCTTATTCCTCACTCACAGGAGTAAGCGATACCTACGCGGGTGTTTTATTTGAGAGAGATGATTATTCAAAAATCACCTTCTCTCGCTTTCCTATCAAATGGCTTCTGATTAATGAATTATGAATTGGGACGTATAATCATCTCATTGATGATTACATGCTCTGGCAAGGTTAACACTTGATGGATAGCATCTGCGATATCTTCTGATTGCAATACGACTCCATCAAATACTTTGGAAAAATGTTGACGCTTTTCCTGGTGATGCGTGTGATTGACAAACTCTGTCGCAACAGCTCCCGGAGAAATATTGGTAATTTTCACCTTGTCTCTAAACTCTTTTCTAAACCCTATAGTAATAGCATTCACTGCATGTTTGGTTGCACAATATACAACTGCTTCAGGAAAGACATCGTGAGCAGCTACTGATGCAAGATTGATGATGTGTCCCTTGCGATCAATCAACTGTGGCAATGCAGCATGTATACAACTCAAGAGTCCCTTTACATTAACGTCGACCATATTTAACCACTCTGAAAGAGGCGTTTCTGCCAAAGGCCCTAGATGTCCTACCCCTGCATTATTGATCAACACATCTATTCCCCCAAACTCCTTAATAGTATAGTCCATCATTCTTTTTACCTGATCTGGGTCTGTAACATCAACGATAAAAGATCTGGCATTACTTCCCAAACGATCTTTAAGCTCTTCTAATCTGTCTGCTCTGCGAGCCCCCAGAATTAGCTTAGCTCCTGCCTGATAAAGTTTCATAGCTGTAGCCTCCCCAATACCACTACTAGCGCCAGTTATAACTACTACTTTTCCATTCATAATTGTTAATATCTAAGTGTTAACGCAATTCTTTCGTAATCTTCCAGGCTGCCATCGGGTAAAAATACGACCCGCCCTTTATATCTCAGTTGCTCTTCTACTATTTCGTCTACGATATCATCTACAATACCAGGTGCCTTAGCATCAGAAACCATCTCGATTTTATCCTCTTTAATCTCCACGGGCTGAAAATATCCCTCTTCAACTACTAATAGCTCCCCTCTACCTTGCTGTACTAATTCCCAGATCTCACCTAGCCCAGATACTAATAAGTTTCGTCCATTGGCAGTTCCCAGTTCATCCAGAGCCTTTTCTTTTCTCTTACTCATTACTTCAGAAACCTTCCCCCACGCTTGTTCTACCAATTTTTGAGAATCTCCGTTTACAACATTCTGATCTATCGTTGCCATAATACATCTGGCATCATCAGTAACTTCATGAAAATATCCAATATTTCTATCTGATCCGACAAGTACTACCTCTCCAGGATAGCGCTTATGTACTTCTTGAAATGCTTTATCTACCTGATTAAAATATTCTCTTAACAAGTTATCATCCAATCCCTGAGCTGCTTTTTCCTTACTTATAACATCCATGGTTTGCGTGTAGGGAAATTCTGATTCTTTAATTTCTCTTACGATCTCATTTCCCAATGCTTCATACAGACGACTCTCTTGCTGATTTAGCGTAAGTATGAAATACGACTGCTTCACACTCATCGCTCTTACCAAATCTCTCGTTGCAAAGGTTTGATCAATTACAGCACGACTTTCAACGGCAATGGGTAAACGTACATATTCAGCCTCATCCTGATTGACAAAAATAGCGAGCCCATCCAGATTATGATTGTGATCTATAGCTTCACTTATTTGATGCAGCTTTTCGCTATAAATGGCAATCTCTCTGTTGTCAAATTCCTTTGCAAGGCGTTCTTCGACTTCTTTAATGAGATTTTTTAATTGAATGGCATCCTGCTGATTTGCTGGTCTGGTCCTATGCGTCTGTAACAGTAAGGTAATACAAGGATAACCCTGAATATCTCTGATCTTTTTTAGTGTTTCTTTTATCATATATTAATTTTAATCCTTAGCGGGATTCAAATATAAAGCAAAATATTATCAACTATGAAGAACTGATTGTATATTCCAAGTGTTATATTTGAGTATATAAATATAAAATTAATGAACTGGAAAAAGGTCATCATAGCCTTAGTATTAGGAACGATCGTAGTCTTAGGGGCTATCTTTGCATATACTTTGCTAACTACGAGAAGTCACAGCCCTGCAGATACTGCTACTTATACAGGAAATGACTTAACTGTAAGCGTTACTTACAGTCGTCCTTATAAGAAAGGAAGGGTAATATTCGGTAGTACTGAGGATAATGCGCTTCTATCTTATGGAGAATATTGGCGCACAGGTGCGAATGAAGCCACGGAAATCACCCTTAATCGCGACGTGTTATGGGGAGGTCAACCCTTAGACTCTGGAAGCTACGTCTTATATACCATTCCCGGGCCTGAAAGATGGACTATAGGGTTGAACAATGAACTAGGAAGATGGGGGGCATGGGAAGTAGATCATAAGAATGACGTACTGCAAATCGAGGTACCTTCCACTACGATTGCAGATACAGTTGAACAGTTTACGATAAATTTTTCAGAAGATGTAAAAGGCATCATGCTACATCTATTGTGGGACAATACCCAGGTATCCGTTCCTATATCATTACCTTCGGCAAAATTACCCGAAAATCAGATAGAATCGGATAGCACCTCTTCTCCAGGGCAAATGCCCTAAAATCATTAATAGCTACTAATCAGAAGCTTACATGTATCCAATATATAAATACTTTCACTGTAACCAATTGATAATGAATTATTCATAAAATTTGGTGCGTTCGCCCGTCCTCTTCTCCTAGGCAAATGCACTAAAATCATTAATAGCTACTAATCAGAAGCTTACATTTATCCAATATATAAATACTTTCACTGTAACCAATTGATAATGAATTATTCATAATATTTGGTGCGTTCGCCCTTCCTCTTCTCCTAGTACCTGATTGATTATCTGTATACTAGTATCCCATAACCTGTCTGCTGTTTGAGGATTATATGCTTCGCGTGAGGCTCTCTGCACGCGTCGATTTACGAAGTATTCCCCCGAAACATGATCTACATCCTCATCAGTTGCAAGATATATAATAGTTTGTGCGCCTTTTCGAGGGGATTGACTCACCAACCAAAAAAAGAATTGTAATACGATATTGGTATTTCTGATGATCTTTGTATTTACCATCCCCGGATGCATGGCATTCGCTGTAATTCCTTTTGACGAATATTTCTCCGATAAAGATCTGGTAAACAATATATTCGCCAATTTTGACTGCCCGTATGCACGCATCATACCATAGTTTTCGTTTAACTGAATATCTTCAAAATAAATGTCAGCGCCTCTATGTGCTGCTGAAGACACATTGATGATCCGTGCATAATTACTTTGCATCAACTGGTCTAATACCAAATGAGTAAGCAAAAAATGAGATAGATGATTAATTGCAAAGGTCGCTTCAAGTCCATCGGAAGTCTTAGTATATGTTTCATGCAATACCCCAGCATTATTTATTAATACATCCAACTGATCAAATGTATTTGAAAACTGCATAGCAAAATTCTGAACATTTTTAAGTGAACCCAGATCACATTCTAAGACATGTACATCCTCATTTTGGGAAGCTTGTATGATTTTGGCTTGTACTTCACGTCCCTTATCCATATCTCTGGAATTGAATACAATTCTCGCTCCCCGCTTGGCGAGTTCCAGGGCTGAAATGTATCCAATACCACTAGTTGCTCCGGTTATTAATACTGTCTTTCCTTTCATAATTTTTTTATCCTTACTATGCAAAACGAACTCACAACTTAACAGTTGGTCATGTATTCATTATTATATTATATCCATAAATTTTCAAAATGGCAGAATGGCTTGTCAATATAGATACAGGAGGAACTTTCACTGACATTGTAGCAACATCCCCTGAAGGCAAACAACTATATACCAAAGTACTGAGTAATGGTACGCTAAGAGGAAGAATTTTATCATGGCGCAACACTTCTCGACACGACTCCCTCATTGAACTTACATTTGCACATAAGTGGGATGTCTACTCTGATATCTTTCATGAATATACTTTACGATTGCTTGAATATCCCGAAATGCATGGAAAAATCGTTTCAATCGACCTCTCATCGAATGTCATTTTGCTGAAGACTCTGCATAAAAAAGATGCATGGACAAATCAGGAATTTGAAATATTTTCTGGTGAAGAAGCCCCGATATTGGCTGCCAGGGTCATATCGCAAACTTCGTTACATCACATCTTGCCTCCGATGAAGTTGCGTCTGGGTACCACCAAAGGCACGAATGCATTGTTAGAACAGAAAGGGGCTAAAGTCGCCTTTTTAGTGACCAAAGGATTTAAAGATCTGCTGTATATAGGTACGCAACAACGCCCCAATCTATTTTCACTACACATCTCTCGCAACCCTCTTCTCTATTCTTCTGCCATAGAAGTAGAAGAACGCCTTGATGCTCAGGGAAATATTATTCAAGCGCTGAGTGAATCAGAAATTCAAAGAATTATCCTTCAGCTTAAAGATGGAAGTTATGACTCTATAGCCATTTCTTTGATGCATGCCTATCACAATCCTATCCACGAAGTAAGACTCGCGCAAGCGATTTACAATGCAGGGTTCACATTCGTATCTGTATCGCATCAACTTGCACCCCTTATCAAATTGCTACCCAGATCGGAAACTACCGTTATTAATGCCTATCTGGCACCTGTGCTGGATAGCTATCTCAAACATATTGTATCAGCACTTGAACACAGGCGTTCATCTTTATCCATTATGACGAGTGAAGGAGGGTTAGTAGCACATCAGAAGTTTACTCCTAAGGACAGTCTCTTAAGTGGTCCTGCGGGTGGAGTGGTTGGGGCAGCAGCTGCGGCCCATCAGGCAGGTATATCCAGGTTTATCACCCTGGACATGGGAGGGACCAGTACCGATGTCTCGCGATATGATCAGGGATACGATTATCAAAGAGAGATACAGATCGGGGGATTCAGTATGTTGAGTTCTGTAGTAGCAATAGAAACGGTTGCCGCAGGTGGAGGTTCAATCTGCGCCTTTGATGGCACCAAGCTAACAGTAGGGCCTGAAAGCGCAGGAGCTACCCCGGGACCTGCCTGCTATGGTGCTGGTGGCCCACTAAGCATCACAGACATAAACTTACTCATGGGGAAGTTGGACCCTGAGGCTTTTCCAATACCCATCAGTGAATTTGCAGCCAAACAGGCATTGATGGAGACCCTTAAGGATCAAGATACTGCACAATTACACGAATCCTTAGTAGGATTTACTCAGATTGCCAATGAGAAGATGGCAGACGCTATAAGAAAGATATCTGTTCGGAAAGGATATGATCCCAGCGAATATACCCTTCTCGCATTTGGAGGTGCTGGTGGGCAACATGCATGTGGTATAGCTAAAGTATTGAGAATGAAACAGATATTTATCCCTTTTCAAGCTGGTTTGTTGAGTGCTTATGGTATTGGCAAGGCTGAAATCAAACGTTCTGCCACGCAAATGATCTTGAAACTGCTGCCTTCTGTCCAACCAGCACTCCCACAGATCGTTGAAAAGCTTATTCAGAATACCCTTTCACTTCTTCAGGAAGAACCCTATACATTCACAGAAATTACCCATAGCACTACACTTTACCTACGTTTCCAGGGACAAGACCATACCCTGGAAGTCGAATACCTCGATAAGAAGGATATCGAAAACCGTTTTCGCGAAAAATATGAATCCATTTTCGGTCACTGGCTGGATGATGTCCCTATAGAGTTGGAATCTGTCAAAGTAATCGTACAGGGAATACACCAGGAATCCCATATTGAGAAAATCATTGATTCCACTCCACTAGCCTATACTCCCCAGCCTATAAAATTCATACAACAGGTGCCTGTGTATCGTTGGGATGCGTTACAAGCAGGAGCTACAATCAAAGGGGAAGGAATATTGGTCAGCGATACCAGTACTATTTATATCGAAGAAGGCTGGAAGTTGTCATTGGATAATCATTTACATGCATTCCTGGAGTTCGTGGCATCCTCTGATTCTACTCCCGATATTCAAAGCGAAGCGGCATCCATTTCCTTATTTTCTCACCGATTTCAAACCATAGCCGAGGAAATGGGGGCCTTGCTGGCTCGTACTGCTTTCTCTGTAAATATAAAAGAGCGACTAGATTTTTCTTGTGCTTTACTGGATCCTGCAGGAAGATTGATTGTAAATGCCCCTCATATCCCGGTACATCTGGGCAGCCTTGGAGTATGCGTACGGAAAGTAATTGAATCTGTAGAGGTATCTCCAGGAGATATCATGATCACCAACCATCCTGGTTATGGTGGCTCTCATCTTCCGGATATCACACTCATTGCCCCCGTGTATTTGGACGACAATATGCTTATAGGTTATGTAGCCAATCGAGCACATCATGCAGAAATTGGTGGCTTACGCCCAGGTTCTATGCCACCCAATGCCCGGAACCTGGAAGAAGAGGGAGTAGTCATACCACCGATGCATTTTGTTAAGTCTGGTGTCGTACAATGGAGCAACATCAGAGATCTGTTGACTACTGCCAGATATCCTACCAGGGCGATAGCAGAAAATATATCAGATTTAAATGCTGCATTAGCTTCTATTCGACTGGGTGTGAACATGCTTCAAGGGTTGGCTAAAAAATATGGTAAAGACGCTCTCAAATACTACATGGAGCAGGTTACAAAGGACGCTGAAAGACAACTAAGAATAGCTTTAAGTAGACTTACTCAGGGAGAATTTAATGCAATTGAATATATGGATGATGGATCACAACTCAGCCTTCATCTGAATGTACATCCGGATCGTATAACGCTAGACTTCACGGGAACCTCTTCTACCCATCCTGGCAATCTCAATGCAAATTTAGCCATAGTCAACAGTGCAGTACTCTACGTCTTTCGACTCCTCATTGACAAAGATATTCCGCTAAATGAGGGTATGATGAATGTAATTCATCTCCACCTCCCCGATTGCATGCTCAATCCCAACTTTTCATTACCTCCAGATCAATGCCCAGCAGTGGTAGGAGGCAATGTAGAAACCAGTCAGCGATTAGTCGACTTACTGCTTAAACCCCTACATTTAGTAGCTTGTAGCCAGGGGACAATGAATAACGTACTATTCGGAAATGATCATTTAGGATACTATGAAACGATAGGTGGCGGAACAGGGGCAGGACGAGGATTCCACGGTACTGATGCCGTTCATCAACACATGACGAATACGCGTATCACTGATCCGGAAATCCTTGAATTCAGATATCCTATTCGTTTAGTTCGGTTTGAAGTCAGGCCTCAATCTGGTGGTAAAGGCAAATGGAAGGGTGGGAATGGTATCATCAGACATTATCTTTTTCTTTCCCCTATGTCAATCACTGTCCTGACACAGCATAGAAAAGTTGAACCCTATGGAATGGAAGGTGGTCTTCCAGGAGCTATAGGCAAGCAATATGTAATAAACCAGAAGGGAGAAATGACACCTTTAGAAGGTATTCAAGGATTTGAAACGGTAGCAGGTGATCAGTTGGTAATAGAAACCCCTGGAGGAGGAGGATTTGGACATCCAGTTG
>CAZZEC010000056.1:2728-11747 GCA_964652565.1 uncultured Bacteroidia bacterium | reverse complement strand
GGTTGCACTTTTTGATCATAGTCTAATGGAAATTGTTGATCCCTCATGTAATCATAGAGAGACAAAAGATTTTTATGCAGTAAATATTGGTTTTCGGTGTTAGGAGTAGGATGTTGGTCCAACAATACAATCGATGTACGATAGGATTTTTCAGCTTCGAAATATTGAGCTACTTGCTGCTGACAAAATGCTTTGTGATTGAGAACCATGGCTAAAGGTACGAGATAAACACCTGGTTCTATATCTGCCAATAATCGGTAAATCCCTTCTGCCTCTTCAAAAGAAGCAATTGCCGCTTCATACATCTCAAAGCCCTTGTATAATATACCTAGATCCGTAATGGACTCTGCTAAGTAGGACCGAAAGCCTTCAGGATTTTGTCTGGAAAGCTTCCTGTAGATTCTATAAGTATCTCTAAGCATGCGCTCTGCCACTACAAAATCCCCCTCTTGAGCAAACAGTAACCCAAGGCTACCCATAGACTTGGCAATAAAAGGTTCATACTTACCAGAAGCCCCACTGAGCGTATCCCATATACCCAACGCTTTCTCGTATGCCAGTCTGGCACCAGTAAACTCTTGTAGAGATGCCAGTGCTTTACCAGATTGGTGCCAGATTTGGGCGATAACATGTTCCAGAGAATAAGAAGAGGAAGCAAGATGTGTCTGATAAAGTTCTCTTGCTTGTGTGTAGTAAAACATAGCTGAATCAGCTTCATCTAGCGCAAGATGAGCATCACCTAACCCTTTTACATTCTTAATTTTTTCTTCCCAATATTTACTATTTTTTGTAACACTTTTGGATCTATCCAGTTGATCCGCCGCCATACGATACGTATGCAATGACGAATAATAATCGTGTTGTGCGTTGTAGGTGGCTCCCAATTGGTTCAACGTAGAAGAACTGTCTATAGCTGTTTTAGCCAATGGCAGTGCCTTTCTGTACAATTCATGTGCTTCACCAATATGCGTTTGAACCTGTAGCTCATTTGCTGTTGATATTAATTGCCTGAACTGAAAAGGACTACCCGAATGTGCAGCATTATGATGATTGATCCAACCCTGAAGGAGAAAGAAAGAAAGAAGGAGGCCAACACATAGAAATGACAGTTTCCAATACAGCGGCATATCTTTTAAAAATCTGCCCCTTTTCAAAGGATAATGTTGATTATGGTCCAAATCTTTCAATGATGGCATATTGAGCAAGGTATTAATGTGAATATCGGAATTACTATTCATCAAAACAAATAATGCCTGAATACCAGACTTTTAATTAAAAGTAAATTTATGCCATGCGCAAATATCTAATTTATTTAATTCAAAAATAGTCTTTTTTATCAAACGATAAAAAATATGCTACTGGTACTCCATGTAATATTATAGAGATTACAGAATAAATGGCAATTAGCGTAGATGCGTATCTAAGTAAGTAATTAGACAATATTAATTAATACTTTCAGATAGAAATTTGGGTATACTCGACCGGATAGAACACATTGAATGACAGCATATCTACTTATCCAGAAATTGTACTGTACAAGTCACATGATCCCCCTGTAGAGACGAATAGTGAGTTGAAGAGGGGGCATACGTTTGTTGTATTTAATATTGCATACGCTTACTTGCTAATATTTTGAGTTTTTTTACTAAAAAATTTGCTAAAATTAATTCTTTATGCTAAGTTTGTTATGTGATCAAATAAAAAATACTAAAAATGTTGGCTTCATATACTTTCAACACAGCTTATCATCCACAACAAGAAACGGATACCTACCATCCGGGTGTACGCTTGTTAGAGGGTGGCAAATTCTCTCCTGGCGAATATGCACCTGTTATTATAAGAGAGGAGGGAGCTCCCAGATTAAAGTTTTTCCAGTGGAGTTGGGGAAGCTCTGATAAGCGATCATATAATCTGTCTCATTGTATTCCTTCTTCTCATGTATTTGACCACGTGGATTATTACAGATCCATACGACAGCAAAGATGTTTGATCCCTGCTGATGGCTATTATGTTAGACTAACAAATGGTCAGTGCTACAAAGTAGCTATGGACAACCATGAAACTTTCTGTTTTGCAGGAATACATAGATCCTGGCAACGAGATGACGGTACCCTTCAACATTCATTTGCATTGCTTTCTACTCAAGCCAATCCTACACTCAGCCAGTTCAGCCTGTTAATGCCTCTAATTTTACGTAAAAAAGATGAACGCATGTGGTTGCATCCCCATTCCCAGCTTAAGCACATTTCCAAACTTCTTTATGAGCCTGTTTTCCATCCATTAACAGTGTATCGTGTAAAAGAATTACTGGATACAACCCTGAAAACTCTTCCTAAGCAGCTCGCAGCCTAAATTTGATTTCCTCCCTTTTTCCCTTTTAATGCCTGTACTCCCCACACCCCACGTGGGGAGTCTTTTTTACCTATTTACCCTTGATGGAAATGTCACGATCCAGGGCAAACGCACTAAAATCATTAACAGCTACTGATCAGAAGCTTACATTTATCCAACATATACATACTTAGGTTGTAATCAATTGATAATGAATTATTCACGAAATTTGGTGCGTTCGCACTTTGTCACGCTCCTTTCCTTGCTTACTTTTAGGGTAAAATACATCTTATGAGTCAACTATGTGAACATCTTGCCTTGATAGACGAAACTAATCTGAAAACAGCTAATGAACGTGTGTGTGAAGAATGTGTGAAAACAGGAAGTAGATGGGTACACCTGCGTACTTGTCAAAGCTGTGGCACTACGCTGTGTTGTGATAGTTCTCCCAACAAACACGCCACCAAACACTATAAAGAAAAAGGACATCCTGTGGTCATATCTTCTGAGCCTGGAGAGAAATGGATGTGGTGCTATGAGGATAAGGAATTTGTGGAGTATTAATGCAAGGCTGCCCTCAACTCCAGCCCATTGATAATTTCCCCCTCAATCTGTATTAACTCATCCAAACGCTGGTATATAGGATCAGGATCGAAATAATTAAACAGCATTCGAACAAATATATCTCCATGCTTTGCCTCTGAAGCCCACAGGAGATGATAGAATTTTTTAAGTTCCCCTTCAGGTAGGTGTTGGTATACTAAGCGGAAGCGCTCCGCTCCCCGGCATTCTACTACGGAAGCCATGAGCATACGATCCACAAAACGATCTTCTCTCCCCGACCGGCAAGCACCCAACAGTTGCTGGATGTAGGGGTCCTGCCCCATGCTACGAGGGAGTTGTATGCCCCGCGATTCCATAATCGCATATACTTGCTGAAAGTGCTCTAGCTCTTCTATGGCTGTCTCAATCAACAACGGTATAATCTCTGTCCTATCCGGATATTTGGCGACAAAGCTCATAGCCATGGCAGATGCCTTGCGTTCGCAATCTGCATGGTCCTGAAGAAATGTATCAAAATCATTCATTACCGCCTCTATCCAGCCCGCTGGACTTGCACATACGAGATCCGCAGATACTTTCATAAAATGAAAAATGTTAGCCTGTTCATTTACACCTCTTTTTGATGCCCACTCGATCTTTTTCTCAACATAAGCTCACAAAATTGAGCGTATTTCGTTTACATTGATATAAATTACCACAATATTTACCTAAAACGCTAACTCATAACATATATCATCTGTGAAGCTGATCTATATTTCTCGAAAGAATCTCGATGATCGACTATTTATCAAAGACTTTGTTCACAACTTTGCCTTGAAGAGCAATACGCTATTGATTCATGAATCATTTAAAGACTCGATCCAAGATACACGGTTCGTCACGAAAAGAATATCTGCCTTGCTGAGTGAATCTATGGTGTACAATAATGCATTCTCGGCAGATCAAAGAGATTTTTTTGCCTACCAACAGAATCAGCTGATGGTGAATGTACCTTTAATGGAAGAATTGTTTCAGACAATCCAGTTACTCATTCTCAGCCCAATCGTGAAAAGGGATAATGAGCTTGTATTGGTTGACGTGAAGGAGATGATACATGCCATGAGAAAATATGCGGATATTGAAGAAGTATTAACGTTTACCGATAATCCTCTTTCTCCATTAGCCAATGAACGACCGCTCATCACTGAAGCGAAGGATCTTGATAAGTGGCAATCACTATATGATGAAGAGCGAGAGGCATTAGAACGCGCATTACAACTTAAGCCTGCACGAATAGTATCCCCAACCAATTACTCATCGTGATTCATAAAACAGAAGCTATTGTATTGCGTACGCTCAAATATCAGGATGCTGGGTTAATTGCAACGCTGTATACAGAAAAATCAGGCATTAAAAGCTTTCTCATCAAAGGATATAGATCAAATAGAGCAAGAAACAGGCATAGCTACTTTCAACCGCTTTCTCTCATTGAGATCATATATAATGAAAAACCAAACGTCCAACTTCAAAAAATCAGGGAAAGTAAAACCTCAGTTCTTCTCCGCGAAATTCAAACCTCTCCAGTCAAACTTTCATTGGGCTTGGCTATGGTAGAAATTTTTTATCAATGTGTCAAAGAAGAAGAAGCCAACCCCTCCCTCTTTCAATTTTTTAAGTCTTGTATATTGATGATTGATCAGTCGTCAGAAAAACTGATCCATGTGTTTATCTTTTTTCTCGTTCATCTGACAAAATATCTGGGTTTTTTCCCCAACGATATGAGTGCAGACAGTCGATACGTTTACTTTGATGAGACTGAAGGGATACTTTCGTCACAAGAAAGAGAAGTTGATATCTCATCTAAATATATCCGTGAATTTATGAATGCAAACTGGGAAAATTGTCAGCATATCGCCTTTAATAAAGAAGGTAAAAGGCAAATCATTCAACAAGTGTTCAAATATTATATGATCCATATCGATGGATTCCAATATCCGAAAACCTTAACAGTTTTTACAGAGGTATTTGGTTAATCCATAAGTAATTGCAGGGCAAACGCACTAAAATCATTAACAGCTACTAATCAGAAGCTCACATTTATCCAATATATGGATACTTCGATTGTAATCAATTGATAATGAATTATTCATGAAATTTGGTGCGTTCGCCCCTCAAGTAATTGTCAATACACATGTAAATACGTATATATGGTGTATATTTGTCATACGATATTATAAGGCAAAAAGTAATAATGGAGAGAGCTCATATTTTAAGTTATTGGATTTGTGCGTTATTTATACTCTTAATAGGGTGTGATAATCACCCCTCACAGCGCACAAAAGGCGATATTGGCCTTAGTGGGAGTTTTGCATCTGCTCAAATGGATAGCATTCGCATTTACATGCTCGATGGTTTGACATTAAAGCCTATACTCGGTGCAGAACTTAGGCAAGAAGGCGATAAATTTGTGTTTGAAATGAGGGGGGACCTTCCTGGCGAGGGCTTATACTTCATTGGCCAGGCCCCAAGAAATTTGGGTGCCATCATTCTTGGAAAAGAAAAGGGAGTGACTATCACAGGCAATGGGATGAATTTGCCCGCTTATATGAAAGTGGAAAACTCTCCTTCTAATGATCTTCTGGACGAAATAAACACTCGTATGGGAGCCTTTCTTCAACAAAGCCGATCATCAGTACAGAACTTAAGGACCTCCGGTGAAAGTGATGCTCAAATCCGTCAGGCATTGAATAGTATCGTCGATCAACAATTGGCATATCTGGATTCGTTAACAGCCAATGACCCATTGATTGCCAAAATCTTTGCGATGAGTATACAGGAGGTATACAACCCTGAAAACAATCCCCAAGGATATCCAGATGAGCAGCATCATTTTGCTGCGACATTGCTCTCATATGCAGACCTTTCAGATCCTGCCTACAACTATCTTCCTGTTTCTGATTATCTAAGAGCCTATGTCCCTCAGATATTTGGAAGTACAATTCCGGAAGAGGATGCGAAAGTGTACTTTGATCAATTATTAGCTCGCATGCCTGAGGGCTCTATGGCACATAAGAATGCACTGGCAGCGGCGGTAAGTTCAATGGAACAAATGAGTGCAAATGTTTTTCCCGAGTATGGGGAAAGGTATTTGGAGTTGTATAATCCTCCCCAAAACATTGCCCAGGTAATACGCGACAGGGCCGAAGTTGTAAGAAACCTCAAAGCAGAGCGAGAAGCACAGGAAAAAATCATAGGGATCGGAGCTACGCCTCCACCGATTCAGTTACCTCAACCCAATGGAGAACCTTTTTCCTGGAAAAGCTTAAAAGGTAAGGTTGTTTTGCTGGATTTTTGGGCCAGTTGGTGTCGCCCTTGTCGAGTAGAAAATCCCAACGTCGTCCGAGTCTATGAAAAATATAAAGATCGAGGATTTGAGATCTTAGGCGTAAGCCTGGATGAAAATCGAGAACAATGGCTTAAAGCTATCGCTCAGGATCAACTTACCTGGGAACACGTTAGCGACCTAAAAGGTTGGAGAAACCAAGCAGCTCAGAATTATTTTGTAAGTGCAATCCCAGCAACATTTCTCTTAGATGAAAATGGAAAAATAATCGCAAAAAATCTTAGAGGCGCATCCTTGGAACGCAAACTTGCAGAAATACTGGGACCTTAATTTACTCATGAACTTCATCAACTGTTAATTTATGAAGGTACTTATTGTAGATGATGAAATTGATATACTTGACTTGCTAGAGTACAATCTTGAGCAGGAAGGATTTCAAGTGGTAAAAGCCATGGATGGCGAAGAAGCTATCAAAGTAGCAAATACAGAACATCCCGATTTGATTATCCTCGATATTATGATGCCAAAACTCGATGGCATTGAAGCTTGTAGACGAATAAGAAACATTCCGGGGTTAGCAAATGTTAATGTAATATTTCTTACTGCAAGATCAGAAGAATATTCAGAACTGGCAGGTTTTGAGGCTGGAGCTGATGATTATATCTCAAAACCTATCAAGCCACGTATTCTTCTCAGCCGCATCAAAGCCATTATGCGTCGTGAGAGTAATGATGAAAGTACTAACATCCTGAAAGTACACGACCTGGAGATTGTCAGAGATGAATACCTGGTCAAACAGGGTGAAAAAGATATCACTTTGCCCAGGAAAGAGTTCGAGTTATTATTTTTTATGGCTTCAAGACCAGGGAAGGTATTTAGTAGAGAAAAGTTATTAGAAAAAGTTTGGGGGGATGTATATGTCGTCGATAGGACCATAGATGTACATGTGAGAAAACTCAGAGAAAAAATAGGGAACAGCTACATCGTTACCGTTAAGGGTGTAGGGTATAAATTCGTCAATATCAAATAATTAGCAGACCATTAGTATGGAAGCCAAATCTCTTACGGCCAGTCTCCCACCTCCAACACTCATAGCTTTCAGTCTGGCCATCACAATAACGGGTATGGGGATCCTCGTCAACATTTTGATGGGGTACATTATGCCCTGGTGGACGGGGTTATTATTTTTCCTGGCAGTAGGACTTTTCATCTATATATACCTTGAATGGGTGGTATACCGGAAGCTGAGAAATCTCTATGCTCATACTCAAAGAGAAATACGTAAACTCAAAGACCTCGAGGCTTATCGTCGCGAATTCTTAGGTGAGGTATCCCATGAGCTAAAAACTCCCATATTCGCAATACAAGGATTTATCCATACACTGATAGATGGAGCTATGGACGACGAAAGAGTCCGGAAGAAGTTCCTAAAAAAAGCAATGAAAAACTCTGATCGCTTGTCGAGCCTCGTGGAAGATCTACTCATTATCACCCAGGCAGAATCCGGAGAAATGGATATCAAAATCCGGAAATTTTTAATTTTCGATCTGGTGGTTGATGTACTTGACTCCCTGGAATATAAGTTTACCAAGAAAAAAAGGAATATCAATTATAAAATAGAAGACAACGGGCATAGAAAAACCTATGTATTTGCAGACCGAGAACGCATTCAGCAAGTATTGATTAATCTAATAGATAATGCCATAAAATATGGAAATCCAGAGGGAGAAGTTGTAGTAAAAATTCACTCTAAAATGGATAAAGTGTATCTTTCTGTAACCGATGACGGTCCGGGGATAGAAGAAGAACATTTAGATAAAATTTTTCGTCGTTTCTACAGAGTAGACAAAAGTCGGTCGAGGGAACGGGGTGGTACAGGGCTGGGATTGGCCATATGCAAACACCTTATTTCTGCTCATGGAGAACAGATCAATGTACAAAGTACAGTGGGGTCAGGCACTACCTTCACCTTTAGTTTGAAAAAAGTAAGTAATGAAAAATATAAAGCACATAAAGCACATCATCACTAGTACCTTATTATTGAGTAGTTTACTATTGGGTAGTTGTGGGTCGGAGGATATCGCATTGATCAATGAGGTGAAACGCTTTGAACCTCAATGGATGAATGTAAGCGAATCTGCCGCTTTTATACAACAAAAACTGAGCGTTACGCGAAGAAGGTATCCCAAAGACCTGGAAACCATTGAACCTGCGATACGAAAAACAGGAGGGGCTGACCAAACTGTTATTTTTGGATTGAGAAGCCAATACCGAAAAGTGATGTCTGAACGCGATCAGATTGAACAGCGTTATGATACAGCTTCTGAAAAACTGGAAGAGGTAGTTCGCGAGTTTAATACCTGGGAAACAGATTTGATGAAGAAAAAATTAAAACTTAGTGAAGCAAGAAAAGAGTTTGAAGCATACCAAAAAAGTCAGTTAGATATTCAACAGCAGATTTCAGACATAGAGTCAGATTTGATCCGAAATATTCAGGAACACAACACTATTTTACGCCAGATGGTTCAAATTCTAGACCTTTATAATAATTTTGATATTTCAATCAGATAATATTTTTTATTATATATGCTCAATTAGTGCGGAATTAATTCCGCACTAATTGAATCTACCTACACACTCATCTATTATAAAAGGAATACCATTACCTAGCATGCAATCGATCCTTTATTACTTGACACTTCCTATTATATATTTCATTTCCTATCTACCATTCTGGTTATTATATCGATTATCTGATCTCTCCTTTATTATAGTATACTACATCATAGGCTACCGAAAGAA
>CAZZEC010000056.1:0-2628 GCA_964652565.1 uncultured Bacteroidia bacterium | reverse complement strand
ATAAATTATCCGGTTGTATATGTTTCTATCAAAAGGGTAAAAAGAGGCTATTATGAAATTTTCGCAGAAGACCTTGTAACAAATCCTTCAGAAGTGACTTATAAAGACATTGTGGAACGATTTTCTCAAAGATTAGAACGAGATATCAATGATGATCCTTCTATTTGGCTCTGGACACACAGACGTTGGAAACACAAAAGAAATAAATAACCTTAACTCTTACGCTTCATGTTAGAAGGAAAAGCATTAATTCTTGCAACCAAACCCTATGCTAAGGAAGACCGATTACAGAGCTGGTTATACACCATTTCCACCCTGGTGCTATTAGTCTCTGCAATTGTAATGGCTATGTATCCTTTTCATATAGTAATCAGGATCATAGCATCTCTGGCAGCAAGTTTATTACTCGTAAGAATATTTGTCATCTATCATGATTTTCTTCATTATACCATACTGCGAGGATCTAATATTGCAAAGGCCATATTCACCTTTATAGGGTTGTATATGCTGAATCCCCCCAGTATATGGAAGCGGTCACATGACCACCATCATAAGCACAATTCTAAACTGTATACTTCAAGCATAGGTTCGTTTCCCATTGTAACTAAACAAAAATATCTAAGTCTCTCAAGAAAGGATCGGTTCGTATATCTTTTTATTCGTCACCCTTTAACCATCATTTCTGGATACTTTTTCGTGTTTATTTGGGGAATGTGTTTATGTTCTCTTTACAGAAATCCATCCAAACATCTGGATTCTGCCTGGGCCTTACTCTTACATTTCGGAATTGGAATTACAGTATTTCTCACGCTTGGATGGACCGCTTTTTTATTGGGATTTCTTGCTCCCGCAATCATTTCCAGTGCTATTGGTTCCTATCTATTTTATGCGCAACACAATTTCCCAACAGCTACATTTTATGATAAAGAAGGATGGACATATATAGGAGCGGCCCTGGAATCTTCCAGCTATATGAAGATGAATCCTGTTATGCAGTGGTTTACCGGTAATATTGGATATCATCATATTCATCATGTCAACGCAAAAATCCCTTTTTATCGCTTGCCTGAAGTATATGATGCCTTTCCGGAGTTTCAAAATGCGAAAACAACTTCCCTGCACCCCCTAGAAATTCAGCATTGCCTACAAATGAAAGTATGGGACCCTGAAAAAAATCGAATGATCAAGATGGCTGAATTGAAACAGAATGAACATATTAAAAGTGAAGTTATATCCTGATTAATTGTAGAGAATGTTTCCAACATGTCTTAATAAATGACGTCTATGTAATAGAATAGCAATTCTATTTTTACAAACTATCTCTACATGTTTACTCATTTCCTCCGCCTCCTCTGGCGCAATTTGCGAAAGCAACGTTTTTATGCAATCCTTAATATATTAGGCCTAGCTCTAGGGATCATAGTCTGCATGCTTATTGTCTACTACATCGCTGATGAGCTTAATTATGATAAATTTCACACAAAAAAAGAATCTATATACAGAATCAACCAGACCAATATATGGAGTGATGAAGAGGCACCTTTTGCTTCGACAGGTCCTAATGTAGCGTTGGCGATAAAAGATGCTATACCCGAGGTAGAAACTGTGATCAGGTTCCATACCCCAGGGGAAATGTGGGTAAGTTATGAAGAGGGAGAATTGAAAAAGACTTTTCAGGAAAACCAGATCCTGGCAGCAGACAAAGAAGTGTTTGATGTGTTTAGCGCACATTTTTTATATGGAAGCCCTGATGATGCACTCATACAACCCTATTCTGTAGTGATGACTGCCTCAACTGCAACGCGTTATTTTGGTCAGACCAATGGGGTGGGAAAGCTTATTACCCTCCAACAAGGAAATGAAAGCCACACCTATCAAGTAACCGGAATCGTAGAAGACTGGCCTGCTCAATCCCATTTTCATTTCGATATGCTCATATCGATGAATTCCATCGCTAACCTCGAACGAATGGAATGGAGTTGGATTTGGACCACGTTTGTAACATACGTCACGCTCAAAGAAAATGCCTCCTATCAGGAATTTGAGTCCAAACTTGTTCAATTACCGAGAACCTACGCAGTACCTACCTTGAGAAGGGTAATGGGGATTACTTATGAACAATTTGAAGCAGAAGGCAAAACCTGGGAGCTTTACGCTCAGCCTCTGACTGATATACACCTATATTCCGATGAAACTTTTAATCGATTAGGTCCTGAGGGAGATATTCAAATCGTATATGCATTAGCGGTCATTGCCCTACTTGTATTGTTGCTATCTAGTATCAACTATGTGAATCTATCTACGGCAAGTGCTACCAAAAGAGCCAAAGATGTAGGAGTACACAAAGTATTAGGTTCCAGCAAGCGGCAATTATCCCTCCGGTTTTTCTTTGAATCTGTATGCTATTGCATAATCGCCTTATTGATTTCATCTGTCGCATTAACATTCATTCTGCCTTATTTCAATGAGATCTCAGCCAAGCAATTGGAACTCAAATTAGGCTGGGAATTTTTAGGATGGGCTGGCTTTGCAGTTGTCCTGGGAGTATTAGCAGGTCTGTATCCTGCCAGATTTCTTTCCTCATTTCAACCGATTGCAACACTTAGCGGAAAGTTTAGCCGAGGGAAG
>CAZZEC010000055.1:0-34748 GCA_964652565.1 uncultured Bacteroidia bacterium | reverse complement strand
TTTATTTAATTTCTAAATAGTAATTAATACTATATAATTTTATAATTTAATAATAAAATTTAAATTATGTATCTATTTAATCGTATTATTTTAGACGACAGACGACAGACGACAGAGTTTTACTTTAAATGTATATCACAAGTTTCAATAATTCCACAATGAATTCACAAATACAGCGGTCCGTGGTCTATCGTCCGTGGTTCAAAATCCCTCATTCTTTCATTACAAAGCTATCCAGATTAAGCAAGGCACTAGCAACAATACTCAAGGCATCTACATGCTTATCAATTTCACTTCTATCACTTACTTTCTCTACTGTATATCCGTCATTGTCAATAACCTCCTCGTTGAGTGCTTCATGGTATAACCTTTCTAATATATTCAGGGTTCCCTCATCCGGAGATTGTAATTGACTAATCTGATATCCTGCGATGAGCTGCTGTTCTAATGAATCCCCGGCTTGTACCATACGTTGGGCTAATGCCATAGCTGCTTCCACGTACACAGTGTCATTCAAAGTAACCAATGCCTGCAAGGGTGTATTCGTACTAATCCTTCTACTCACACAAAACTCTCTACTGGGGCTATCAAAGGAAATCATAGATGGATAGGGGCTCGTTCTTCTCCAATACGTATACAACGCTCTCCGATATCGATCTTCGCCTTTACTTTCTTCCCATTTCATACCACTATATACTACTTGCCACACATTCTCTGGCTGAGGGGGCATCACAGGAGGTCCAAACATCTCATCACTCAAAAGTCCACTTACTGCGAGTGCCTGATCTCGAATCTGCTCTGCACTTAGCCTTATCCTGCTACCACGTGTCAGCCATTTGTTTTCAGGATCTTTAGCTAACATCTCTTCATTGGCTTTTATACTTTGTCGGTAAGTAGCAGACATGACAATGGTTTTGATCAAAGCCTTCATATCCCACTGTAAATCCTCCTGAAAATGTACGGCTAACCAATCAAGTAATTTAGGATGTGTAGGCGGAATACCTTGTGTACCAAAGTCTTCTGTTGTCTCAACAATGCCCCTTCCAAAGATTTCCATCCAAAATCGATTGACAATCACTCGTGCAGTTAATGGGTTATCTTTACTTACTAACCACTCTGCGAAACCCAATCGATTTTCAGAAACTTCTCCCGGCAAAGGTGGAAGCGAAGCAGGGACATCGGGATATACGGTATCTCCAGGTACCATCCAGTTTCCTCGAATAAATTCCCGAGTAAGTCTAAGATTTTCTTCAGAGCGTTCACGCATGATGGGTATTTCAGGCATGTTTGTTTCAAGATACAAATAGGCGATACTATCTTGATAAGTCTCTAATGTGGGATCCCGAGTGAGATTATTATGATGGAGATATATTTCTTTTAAGGTATATCGCCCTTCTGGAGCATTCACCAACCGATTGTCCATAAAGAAATATACATCATGTTTTCCCGATACGGGTTCAATCGCTACTTTTTCTACTCCATCTTTAGCTTTTGGAAAATTCACCGTATGCAGCTTTTTACCATTGGGTTCATCTAACACAACATCCAAGATACCCTCATTCCCATTACTGCCATACGTATAAGAGATATGTGTAACGTCAGTCAGATCAATATCGTGAAAGACAAACATAAATTCTTTGTCGGGAATATTGTTGGGATTAGTAGTCCAGTTTGTAACCGAGCGATTTCCATATATTGTAATATCGTTGAAATCATCACAGTCTCCAGGGAATAACCTTGGGTATAGCGCTTGCTTAATCTGCAATTCAAGAGGATCTGTAGGCGTAATCTTATTTTGGATGCCAAGTCCATTAATTTTGGAGATTAATGATCTTAAAGCTGAATCGACACGGGGTTCAAATTGGATTAAAACGGGAAACTCGTTATTGAGATCTGCATCTTTAGTCTGATTAAAAAAAGCATAAGAACGATAGTAATCTTTTTGCAGAAAAGGGTCATAGGGATGACTATGGCACTGCACACACTCCATGGTTGTTCCTTGCCAAACAGTCCAGGTAGTATTCACTCGATCTATTACAGCTGCCACCCTGTATTCTTCATCCTCCGTTCCTCCCTCGGTATTATTCATGGTATTTCGATGAAAGGCAGTTGCAATAAGTTGATCTCTACTGGATTTGGGCAACAAATCACCAGCTAATTGTTCTTTAGTAAATTGATCAAAGGGGAGGTTATGATTAAATGCACGTATTACCCAATCTCTGTATTGCCAGATGGTCCTGTAAGGATCTTTTTCATATCCTTTAGAATCCGCATACCTGGCTAAATCCAACCACATGGATGCCCATTTTTCTCCGAAGTGAGGGGACGCTAGTAGTTCATCTACTCTTTGCTCATAGGCATCTTCCGAATCATCTTCCACAAAAGCATCCACTTCTTCCCAGGTTGGCGGCAAACCCGTTAGGTCTAAACTCAATCTTCTCAACAACCTTGCCTTATCGCTTTCAGGAGAATGGTTCAATTCAAATTCTTTGTGCTTTGCCGAAATAAAATAGTCAATTTCATTCTCTGCCCAGGAAGACATAGATATAGAGGGAATTGAAGGTTTTTCAGGCTTAACATAAGCCCAGTGTGTCTCCCATTTTGCTCCTTCGTTAATCCATCTTTCAAGTACAGCTATTTCTCGTTCACTTAAGGGTTCTCCTTCTAATGGCATTCTTACCTCTGGGTCGGTATGTTTCACGCGCCTGATGAGTTCACTCCTCGCCCCATTGCCAGGGATTAGCGCAGGCAGGCCTGACTCATTTTCTTTCAGGGCTTCTGATTCAAATAGCAAACTCAAGCCTCCACTCCTTTTGACCCCTCCATGACAGCGCATACACTTATCATTGAGAATTGGTCTCACCTCCGCGTTAAAATCTATGTTAGATGTATGAAAATAACTATAACCAATACCTATGGATATACCCACCAGGACTAATAACAGGGTAATTTGAACAAGTTTGCTTCGAACCATTATGCAACGTCTTTGGAAATTGAATATAGGTAATTTTAAAAGATTTGTAAAGAATTAACTCAACACATCTTTTACTACTTTACCGTGAACATCTGTAAGCCTAAAATCTCTACCTTGATAGGGAAATGTCAAACGCTCGTGATTTAATCCCATTTGATGTAATAAAGTAGCTTGAAGGTCATGGATGTGTACACTGTCTTTAATACCGGCATATCCCATATTGTCAGTCTCTCCATAAGATAGTCCCCTTCTAAATCCTCCTCCGGCAACCCACATAGTAAATGCTTCTTTATGGTGATCTCTACCCGGGAATGGCAAATTGGCTCCAGCACGGTTCTCCTGCATGGGAGTCCGCCCAAACTCCCCTCCCCAAACTACTATCGTACTATCCAACATTCCTCTTTGCTTCAAATCTTTGATCAATGCAGTTTTGGCTTGATCTACTTCTTTGCATCGCTGTACAAACCCATCATCCAGACTACCATGTGCAGAAGTCCCATGCGTATCCCAACCCCAATGAAACAATTGGATATATCTTACTCCTCGCTCAGCAAGTCTCCTGGCAAGGAGACAGTTATTGGCAAAAGAAGTCTTTCCTGGTTCCGTACCATACAATTCGTGAATATAATCTGGCTCTTTGTGAATATCCATCGCTTCTGGCACCGACATTTGCATGCGAAATGCCATTTCGTATTGAGATACACGAGAGAGTATTTCATGAGATCCACTTTCCTCGTATTCCCTGCGATTGATTTGCGTGATAGCCTCTACAGATTTCTTTCTAAGGTGTCGGTCTATAAATCCTGGATTGGAAAGATATAAGACGGGGTCTCCTTCAGACCTGCATTGTACTCCCTGATATACTGTAGGAAGAAATCCTGTTCCCCATACGCTCTTTCCCGCGCTGGGTGTTTTACCTCCTGAAACCAATACTACAAATCCCGGCATATTTTGATTTTCTGTACCTAAGCCATAAAACACCCATGATCCCATGCTAGGTCTTCCTAACCGAGGACTACCTGTGTGCATCAATAGCTGTGCAGGCGCGTGATTAAATTCATCGGTATACATGGCTTTCAGAAAAGTAACCTCATCAGCTATTTCAGAAAAATATGGCATTCTATTGGACACCCAGGCACCTGACTCGCCATGCTGCTGAAACCTTGCTCTGGGTCCTAACATTTTGGGGACTCCCTGAATGAATGCAAATCGCTTTCCCTCCAGAAACGAGGGAGGACAGTCTTTTCCATCTAAGGGTGCGAGCTCTGGTTTATAGTCAAATAATTCTAATTGTGATGGTGCTCCTGCCATATGTAGATAAATAATGGTTTTCGCCTTTGGAGCAAAATGTGGAGCGCGTGTCATAAAGGGATCTGTAATCTCCGAAGGATTAGTTAATTGATCCTTTGTATTACATCCTAATAGAGAACCCAGGGCAATACCTCCCAACCCTAAGGTCGACTGTTTTAAAAAGTGTCGACGAGTTTGATATCTTAAGGTATCGTGTGAAAGTTGATCCTTTAGGTTCATAGGTATTCATTTAAATATTTAATATAAATGGACGACAGACCATTGACGACGGACGATAGCTAGACATTTGACGACAGAAGACGGACAACGGAGCATTTCTGTATAGATCAACCATATGTTTCGTTTGTTCTTAAAGAGTTCTAAATTTCTATGATCTGTGGTAAGTCGTCCATGATTCTTACGCTCAATTTTTAGTAACGAACTCGTCCAAATTTAACAGCGCATTTGCTACCAGCGTTAAACCCTGTAGATGAACAGAATCTGGGTCTGTATGTATTTGGTCTTCCGATAAATGCGTAGTTGATGCTTCATATAATGATTGCATAATGTTCATTTTTTCACGACTGGGATCACGAAGCATTACACAATGATACATCTCCAGTAATTGATCTTCTATCTGAGTATTATCTTTTTGTATGTTGTTAGCAAGGGCAATTGCCATTTCATAGAATGAGGAATCATTTAGTGTAACCAATGCCTGAACAGGTGTGTTGGTATTTACTCTTCGGGCTACACAAAACTCCCTACTAGGCGCATCAAAAGCGATCATTGCCGGGTGAGGGCTCGTCCTCCTCCAATAGGTATACACTGATCTCCGATAGCGATCCTGGTCGTCCTCGATTTTCCATTGCTGATTGTTATAGACCGCTTGCCATATTCCTTCAGGCTGAAAAGGCATTACACTGGGGCCATATGTTTCTCTATGTAATAATCCACTCACAGCCAGCGCCTGATCTCTAATCTGCTCTGAATTCAATCTTACCCTTGGACTTCTGGACAACCATATATTTTCGGGATCTTTGGCATAATGTTCCTCTGAGATCGTACTTTGTTGTTGGTATGTAGCTGACATCACCACACGCTTTAAAAAAGCTTTAAGTCTCCAGTCATCCTCTTCCATGTATGTTACAGCTAACCAATCCAATAATTCGGGATGAGTAGGTTTAAATCCTTGAGTACCAAAATCTTCTAATGTATATACAATGCCTTTTCCATATAGCTGCTCCCAGATTCGATTTACCCATACTCGGGCTGTTAAAGGGTTTTGTCGGCTCGCTAGCCACTGAGCAAATCCCAGTCTATTGGGAGCAAAATCCTTGAATTCAGGTAAGCTTCCAGGTGTACCAGGCCATACAGTATCTTTATGAACTAACCAGTTTCCCCTATCAAACACATAAGATATTCGCTCATCGCCTTGTGTGTTAGATTTCAGGATAGGGGTTTTTATCGCCGTACTTCTCAATTGTTGTAAGTAGGATTTTGCTGATTGAATCGCTGTATATTGAGTATTGGATTCCTTTTTATGAAGTTCAATCTGCTTAAGTGTAATAATTCCCTCTGGAACATCACCCGTAGTATTATGGATAATGAAATACAGATCATGTAGCCCCTGAGTTGGAGCAACAGAAGATCTTGTCTGCATCCAGGAGTCTCCCCTACCCCCTTCATTTCCCCTTATTTTTCCAGTCTTGCTAAATTCCATCCACTGAATGCTAGAACCATCCAGAGCGTCGATTCTAACATCTATGGCTGCTTTATTCCCAGGGCTGGCATAAGTATATGTGATATGACTTACATCTGTCATATCAATATCGTTGAACTTGAACATAAATGTCCTCCCAGGTGCAGAATTGACATTGTTGGTCCAATTGCTTACTACACCGTCTGAATATATGGTAACATGGCTAAAGTCATCACAATCTCCCGGATAAAGAATGGGATAGTGGATATCTTTGATTTGTTCGTACAAAGGTTTTGACTCATCCCTTCTTAGCTCAGGCTCTTGCTGGTGTATCCAATTGAGTAATTTGATGATTGTATCTTTAGCGACAGAATCAAAACTTTCATAATTTGGCCATTCTGCTACCAGGTCTGCATCTTGTGTATTGTTGAATAAGGCGTAGGATTGGTAATATTCCTCATGTAAAATCGGGTCGTATGGATGACTATGACATTGTACGCATTCCATGGTAAGACCTTGCCAAACTGTCCAGGTAGTATTGACCCGATCTAACACCGCTTGTACTCGAAACTCTTCATCATCAGTTCCTCCTTCAGCATTTGTCATACTATTGCGATGAAAGGCAGTAGCAATATATTGGTCTTCTGTAGGATCTTCTAACAAATCTCCGGCCAACTGCTCAATCGTAAACTGATCAAACGATTTATCTTCATTAAAGGATTGTATCACATAGTCTCTGTACTTCCAAATACTTCTATAGGGGTCTCTTTCAAATCCCTTTGAATCTGCATAACGCGCTAAATCGAGCCAAACTGAAGCCCATCTTTCCCCAAAATGCGGCGAAGACAGTAATCTATCTACTGCACGTTCATATGCAGTATCCGACGAATCTGATACAAACTCCTGCAATTCTTCCCTATTTGGAGGTAATCCAGTAAGATCCAGACTTACCCTTCTTAACAGAATTTCCTTCGAAGCCTGAGGAGAAGGAGATAATTTATGTGCCCGCATCTTTTGCCATATGAACCTATCTATTTCATTATTAGCCCATTGATTACCTACTTTTGGTACTTCAGGTAATTCTGGGGCAATAAACGCCCAATGCTTTTCCCATTCTGCTCCTTCATTAATCCATTTTTTTAGCAATCGTATTTCTTCAGTATTCAATGGGCTCTCTTCTAATGGCATTCTCAATTCAGGATCATGATGCGTGATACGCTTGATCAATTCACTGGAATTGGCATCACCCGGCACAATTGCCGGGAGTCCTGAATCATTGACTTTCAAGGCTTCTTCTCTAAAAAGCAGGCTAAGTCCACCACTTCTTTTCACACCTCCATGACATCGCATACACTTCGCATTGAGAATAGGTCTTATATCCCGGTTAAAATCAATGTCCTGATTGAAGAAGAGTTGGTTCCCCAATACTGAAAGTCCGATCAACACTATGAATGCCAACAATATGCTTCTTCGTAGTTTCATTTTATCGAGGGCTAAGAGGTAATACTATTTATATTGAATTTCCTCATAAATACGCAAAAAGCCAACTGATACAGTTGGCTTTTTAAAATATTTCGGATCAAAACATAGCTTTACTCAACCGCAAATTCTTCATTACTCAATCCCGTATTAACATTGATAGATTTGAGTGTCATCTCAATATTTTGGGGACCCATCTGTGTTTTAATTTTATTTGGAAACTTAACTCCTTCCACCTCTTTATAATCCATAATCTGAACAGCCTGTGTCATTTCTCCCTGAGGAGTCTGTGTAGTTACGACCGTCTGGAGTTTGAGGCCCGTTTCCATGTCATAATAATGGGTAGAGGTTCCCCCTTCAGGACTTTTCCAGGTTACTTCGTAAGCCTTTTTTCCATCAATTTCCTGAACTCCCGACAATTCCACTTGGTATCCTTCTGCCTCAAGCCCCATTTCCTGAACAGGATAAGCATTGAGTTTTTGCTCTTCTAGCTCTTGTCCCTCCAACATACCATCTCCCCCCATTCCTGACTTTCTTCCCTTCTCACCATTGTAAACCGTCTGCATCATTACCTGTCCCATAGCTTCAACTTCAGTCTTGATCATGTTGGGGACTTTTTTCTTTGAGGTAATCATTACCTCCATCCCTTGCTGTGCAAATCCCATAACCGTAGTCATATCCTCGATACTTTCCAAAGCCTCAACTCCTCCCAAGGCATTGATATACGCATCAATAATCTCCTCAGCAGAGATATCTGTGGGAGTTTCCATTTGTGCAGGTTCATATTGTTGTCCATCAGGCTTGTAATATCCTATTTCTCCATACTTCTCTATTTTCTCAGCGATTTCAGATCCCTTACCTACGATGACGATATTTGCCTTATCAGGATTGATATATTTATTTGCAACCTGTTGTACATCTTCTACAGTTACAGCATCTATGTTCTTGAGATAGTTTTGATAGTAATCTTCAGGTAGGTCATAACGCTCAGTATTAATGGCAAAATCAGCAACTGTTTCAGGATCTTCAAGGCTTCTGGCGAAAGAACCACTCATATACCCTTTCACTAACTCCAACTCTTCGGTCAATACGGGTTGTTCTTTGATGCGCGCTAACTCGTACATGATCTGCTCCAAGGTACTATCAGTGACTTCATTTCTTACAGAAGTGGAAACCGTAAATTCTCCGATCTCCATATCCTCTCTGATAGATGATCTGGCTCCATACGTATACCCCTTATCTTCTCTTAAATTTTGGTTGATCCTACCTGAAAAGCTACCTCCCAATATGCTGTTCATTACATCAGCTACAATGGCATCATCGCTACCAGGGGTTAACTCTATAGGATAGGTTACCTGTAACACAGATTGTACCGCGTTAGGACGATCTACTAATGCAATACGCGTATTTTCCGGCGCATCGGGATCATCGTATTCCATTGTTGGCACCTCCATTTTATTCCATTCCCCAAAATATTTCTTAATCAGAGCCTCTGCATCCTCGGGAGTAATATCCCCAACAATCGCCAAATACCCTATATTGGGTCGATAATAGGTATTATAATATTTCTGACATTGGTCTAGGGTAATACTTTCAATGGTCTCCTCTGTTTCAAACTCACCATAGGGATGATTTTTTCCAAAATTGACAAGATTTCCAATATTGGCTACTATAGCATCTGGTCTTTCCTTTTGATCAGCGAGACCGGAGATCGTTTGCTTTTTTATCTTGTTAAATTCCTCCTGTGTAAACTTAGCATTCAATATTACATCTGCCATCAGTGCTACCAAATCTTCAGTATACCTGCTCAACGTAGATGCAAAAACACTTGTAGAAGAAGCAAACAAGGAAGCCCCAATGAAGTCAATTTCCTCGTCGATCTGCTCCTTAGAGCGAGTTTCTGTACCTGTACCAATCAACTGACCTGCCATAGAAGTATACCCTGCAGATTCACCCTCCACTATGGGATCCCTATCAAAAATAAGCTGAAATCTTACTCTAGGCAGTTTGTGATTCTCAACCACAAACACTTTGAGTCCATTTTCCAATGTAAATGTCTCAGGCTGTTCAATCTTCACTTCTGGCGCAGGACCAGGATTAGGCATTTGATTCAAGTCATTTTGGGCTTGAATTCCGTGACCTATTATGAATATAGATAGAATGACTATAAGTTTTTTCATTGTATATTTTTTCAATTTGGATGTAATAAATATTATTTACCCTCCGTCCCCGGTTGCATGGATTTAGGTAGGTAATGTAGCGTCACGCGATTCTCCTTGACCAAATACTTTTTCGCTACCCTTTGTATATCTTCTTTCGTAACATTCATAAAGCGTTCCAATTCCGTGTTGATAAGATCTGCATCTCCATAATGTACCTGATAGGTAGCAAGACTTTCTGCGATACCAGCCATAGAGGCATTAGATTGTATGAAATTACTTTCTGCCTGATTACGTATCTTTTGAAATTCTCGATCAGAAATTAATTCATTCTTCACTGCATCAAACTCAGATTCTATCGCTGACTCTAGTTCGCCTACATCCACACCTACATTAGCAATAGCTAATGCTATCCATAGTCCTGGATCCTCTGTTGGTAATGGAATAGATTGGGCTGCAACGGCTAGTTGCTTATCCTCTACCAGTGATTTGTTTAATCTGGAACTTCCTCCATCTGCCATTAAGGTAGACAACATTGACATCGCATAGAAATCGTCTGTTCCTTGTGCAGGGAATCGATAGGCTTGAAATACTGCAGGTAATTGGATATTATCAAATACAGTATCTCTTACTTCTCCCCCTAATGGCGGTTCAACAACATCTGGGCGAGGTATTTCTTTATCTCCTTTAGGAATTCTTCCAAAATATTCCTCAATCCACGCTTTGGTCTGGGCTACATCTAAATCTCCTGCAATAGATAAGGTAGCATTATTGGGGACATAGAATATCTCATAGAATTCCCTGAACTCATCAATAGTGGCCATGTCAATATACTGCACAGACCCAATAGGTGTCCATCTGTATGGGTGAACTTTAAAGGCTCGCTTTACGGTCTCTTCGATAACCGAACCATAGGGTTGATTATCATAGCGCTGGTTGCGCTCTTCTTTTACGACACTACGCTGCGTTTCTACTCCCTGGCTATCAATAACAGCGTGAAGCATACGTTCTGCTTCCATCCAAATCCCTAGTTCCAACTTATTGGAAGGAAGTACCTCATAATATAACGTACGATCAAAAGTAGTATAGGCATTTAATGTACCACCAGAACCTTGTATGATTTTAAAATATTGACCTCGATCTATGTTTTCTGACCCTTCAAACATCAAATGCTCAAAGAAATGTGCAAACCCCGTTCTCTCCGGGTCCTCATTTTTAGACCCTACATGGTACAGTACGCTAATAGCTACTACAGGGGAGCTATGATCTTCATGAAGAATAACGTGTAGTCCATTGTCTAAATCGAATTCTTCAAATTGTATACGACGTGTATTCGATTCCTGAGCAAATGTGTTTGCCATCAGGAATATACCCATCAAAACCCAACAAATATGTTTCATAGTTTCGGTATTGTTTGTGATATAGTGGTAAAAAATTAAATAATGGGAGTTTTTATATATTTCCAAATTTTAACTCAAAAACGCGAATTTGGTTCAAATAGTGGTCTTTTGGTTTAGAATATCTTAATAAAGATGAGAATTGATGTAAAAGGTTGGACAGTATTTTGTTTTACATCAATAAATGTAGATTTAAATTACACTTATTGAAAAAGTTTAAAAAAACATTTTTCCAGCAGAATGTAACCTCAGCTTCATTCGCGTTACAAACTTCCTGTAATTACGATAGAAATACAGCAAGCTTGTAATATCCTTTTGAAAATACATTAACATATTGATAAAAAATAACGTAATTTTACATTATAATACACGTATAAATACTTTCACTATGTATAGAAAAGCTATCCTCACACTTGCCGCTATTGCGTGGGTTTGCATGTTTGCATGGGCCCAGGAAAACGATCCCGACATTCAGTTTGACAAAATGATACACGATTTTGGTACGGTTGAACAAAATGACCCTACAGAGACTGTCTTCACCTTTACCAATACCTCTGATGGAGAAGTGAAGCTCACAAGAGTAAAGGCTTCCTGTGGGTGTACGACTCCTTCTTACACTACAGAAGCAGTAGCTCCTGGCCAAACTGGAGAAATCAATGTAAAATATAATTCTGCGAGAATCGGAGCCTTCAATAAGTCTATTACTGTATACTATGACAGCGCTGCAACTCCTATTGTGCTTCGCATTCGCGGAAAAGTCGATAAACCTGAAAGTCAGATCAGCTTTAACCATACCATAGGTGGGCTAGCATTTGATAATATTGCTTTTAACATCCCTGATTTACAACGTAATCAGGTATATAGTCAGGAATTTAATGTTAAAAACGTGAGCCCGGTAGAAATCACTTTCACTAAAGACATGGAAGTACCTGGAGAATTTGACGTTTCTTTTGAACGCACTACATTGATCCCCGGTCAGATTGGTAAGATTACCGTTACAGCCGTAGGTGATAGATGGAGCAAAGGAGGAGATTTCTCAAAAACACTCACATTGAAAACCGACGAAACTGAACATATAGGAAAAACTATCACTGTAACAGGTAGTGCTGCTTACACACCTGAAGAACAAGCAGATATGCCCAATATAGAGTTTGAAACGGTATCTTATGAAGGAGGTACTGCTATAGAAGGAGAGAAAATTACTTACGCATACAAATTCACCAATACCGGTAAATCTGATTTAAAAATAGAATCTGTAAAAGCCTCTTGTGGTTGTACTGCCTCAGCTCCTAAAGATGATGTCGTTAAGCCCGGTGCTACCTCTGAGATCATGGCAACGTTCAACTCTCAGGGAAGAGTGGGACAGCAGCGCAAAACGATTACCGTAAGGACCAACGATCCCGACCAGCCTGTAGTCCAATTGAAGCTACAAGTATTGGTAGAGCGCGATCCTTTCAAGGTAAGCAATGAAGGTCCTGCTGCTGCGCAGCCTGGGAGTCAGAAGTAATAATTAGACCACGGACGACTGACCACGGATGACAGAGTTGATTAGACCACAGACCTGACTACGGACAACTGAGTTGATTAGACTACGGACGACTGAGTTGACAATAGAAGACAGACGATGGGACACGGTTTTAGGGAATATCTTAGGATATTGATTTGACTGTAATCCATCGTCTGTCGTCCTTCTTCCGTGGTCTGTCGACTACATTCCTCTTCCTTCTGCCATTCAGCCCACAACCTTGCCTTCAAAATCACGTATTAGTGAGTAGCTCTTTTACATATTATTTGGGGACGACCTGGTATTGACGGGTTGGTTAGTGTGTGGTATAAGCATGCAGTGGGTGGCTTCGAGTCCACTTAAATCCCTTGATGCGAATTATAAACGGCGAGTCTAACTACGCGCTTGCAGCCTAAGAAGCTTAGGTAGCAAGATGTCTTCCGGGATTTTATGCCTTACGGGATTCCATATGGGAGGCACATCAAACACAGTCAGGCTGCAGACGGGCATTGCTACGCGCCTGGACTAAGATTAAGTAGCACCCTCCTATCTGAGCACCCTGTCGTTCGGGAGCTGGTAGGAAAATCAAAGATCGACTAAGCATGTAGAAGCCCATGCATGGCTCTCTCCGGACGTGGGTTCGACTCCCACCGTCTCCACAAAGTAAAAACGAATTTAAAATTTTAATGCCTTGGCTATCAAATAGTCAAGGCATTTTTTATTTTTTTTGGTCGAAATCGGTACCGTTTTAGGCATACCTTTTTAAAGAATAAAGGCTCTTAACGCCACTCCTACCCTATTTTTCACATTTTTAACAGTTCATTTTTGGGCTAAATAGCTATATTTATACTATCCTGCGAGTAGGTTGCGACAGGATTGCGAGATATACTCACGCCCCTATTTCACTGCAATTTTTATACCTTTCAATCTTCTCTTTCATACGAAACACACCTCATATACGTCCTATCTGGGCATACATATGTGTTATTACAATATAATCAAGTTGATGATGTCGAAATGGATAAAAATAAAACACAATTACATTTATCACTCTGTAACATGAGATTTATTACAAACGAGATAATTAAAGATACTATTTACAACTGCACGATTTTGTGCAATTTATAATGCAAACATTCACTTTTTGCAGTTATGGATTAACTAAAGAAGCTTATGTTTTGGTACCAGTTTATCATTTAAATTACCAAAAATGTCAACCCCTTCTGCCATTGACAGAACAAAAACCCTGGACTACCTGTGGTCGTTTCAAAATGCGAACGGGTTTATTACAGATGAATTTGTAATGCAATGTGCCGCTGATTTGGGTATTTCGCAAATTGAACTTGAAGGCGTTATTTCGTTTTACCACTTCTATCATCGTCACAGAATTGGAGAGTTTGTTATATATCTGAATAATAGTATCATTTCAGAATTCAAAGGGTTTCAAAGAGTCAAGGAAACCATAGAACGGGAAACAGGCAGTACTTTTGGCAAGCCGGATCCCTTCGAAAAGTTTGCTTTGTTTGAAACAGCTTGTATAGGCCTGAGCGACCAGGAACCTGCTGCATTGATTAATTTTTATCCTTTTACCAATCTGAACACGCTAAAAATAAACCGTATTGTCGCAGAACTCAAAAAAGGGACCCCTGTCCATGAGTTATGCGATGAAGTACCTGACCACATTCATTATGTGCCCGAGGGAAACAAGTGCATATTACTAAGAGAGTACCATCCTGGAAGAGCTATTGGGAAACTGCAAAACCTGGGGCGTGAAGGAATTATAGAGGAGTTGAAAAAATCCAAATTGAATGGCATGGGCGGAGCCTATTTCCCCACAGGATTGAAATGGGAGCTTTGTAAAAACCAATCTGCCAACCAGAAATATATAGTTTGCAATGCCGATGAAGGCGAACCGGGTACTTTTAAAGACCGGGTCCTTATCAATAAATTCCCAGGCCTAATGCTGGAAGGCATGATCGCTGCAGGTTTTGCAGTAGGCGCGACAGAGGGAATCGTATATCTTCGGGCTGAGTATAAATGGTTGTTGGAAAAATTGCAAAACACCATAGTTGATTTTCACAAAAGAGGCTTATTGGGTAAAAATATCGCTGGACTCAAAGATGTAAATTTTGATATCCGCGTTCAACTCGGGGCTGGTGCCTATGTCTGCGGTGAGGAAACAGCTATGTTGAACTCTATGGAAGGCAATCGTGGAGAACCCCGGGACAAAATATTCTTCCCTACAGAAAAGGGCTTCCTCAATCAACCTACCGTAGTAAATAATGTAGAAACTTTTTGTGCCGCCGCTCGCATTATTGAACTTGGAGCAGACAGCTATCTTAACAGCGGAACTCCCCGATCGCCGGGAACTAAACTATTGAGCATTTCCGGCGATTGTCGTAAGCCCGGAATTTACGAAGTGGAATGGGGAACAAAAGTTGGTGATATTCTGGAAATGTGCGGTGCGGAAGATGCCTATTATGTTCAAATCAGTGGTTCGTCCGGTGAATGTATCTCTAACAAAGAATTTGATCGAAAAATTGCCATTAACGACCTGAAATGTGGTGGTTCCTTTATGATATTCAACTCAAGCCGGGATGTGCTTAAGATCCTGCAAAATTTTACCGCATTTTTCAAACATGAGTCTTGTGGGGTCTGTACCCCTTGCCGGGCAGGTAATTTTATTATTCAGCGCAAATTGGAAAAGATAGCCAATGGGCTCGCTTATTCTTCAGATTATGAGGAAATCAAACAGTGGGGCGATATCATAAGCATGACGAGTCGCTGCGGCCTGGGTAAAACGGCCACTAATACACTTCTTTTAGCACTTGACAAATTCCCTGAATTTTTTGCAACCAAAGTCGATCAACTGGCTGAAGGTTTAAATAAAAAATTTGACATCGAACAAGCGCTAAAACCATATGAACAATTCGGAGACTGATTTTTTTTATTACCCAATTTTGTAAAACACAACGATTGTCGAAATCCGGAAACAATGTCTAAAAAAATAACGATAACAATTGATGGCAAGGCATTGGAAGTGGAAGAACACCGCAACCTGGTCACAATAGCTGAAGAGCACGGAATTCACATTCCATCACTTTGCTATTATGAACACATTGATCCGCCCTTGGGTACTTGTCGGGTATGCACCTGCAAGATCAACGGAAAAATGAGATCTGCCTGCACCACCCAAACTGAAGCCAATATGACCATTGAGTTCGATACCAAATACTTGTCGGATGCCCGGCAAGCGATCGTCGAAATGATGTTTGCAGAAGGCAATCACTTTTGCCCCTCCTGCGAAAAAAGTGGAGACTGTGATTTACAACATCTGGGCTATGAAATGGGGATCTCTCATACCAGATACCCTCACCTTTTCAAAGATCGATTAATCGATTTTTCGCCGAAGCGTATGGTCATCGAGCATAATCGCTGTATATTATGCAAGCGCTGCGTAGAAGAAGTCTTTACAGACGACGGCGAAAGGGTATTTTCCTTTTGCAATCGTGGTAATGAAACAATAGTTGGTATTGATTATGAGCAGGAAGCAAAACTGAGCGAAGAGCAGACGGCTAAGGCTATGCATATTTGTCCCACAGGTGCCATTCTTGTACGTGGAAAAAGTATGGCCAGACCATTTGGAGATCGAAAATACGACCTGGAATCCAATACACGAACGAAGTTAAACCAATCTGCGGAAAAGGTGAAAGGGGAAAAGCCAGCGAAAAGAGATCGCAAAGTTATTGCTACTACCTCCCTGGCAGGCTGTTTTGGTTGCCATATGTCTATGTTGGATGTGGATCTGGGATTACTTGATTTGATTGAGGTAGTGGATTTCAATAAATCACCTCTTACCGACATCAAAGAATTCACTCAGGTATGTGACCTTGGATTGATTGAAGGGGGTTGCTGCAATACAGAGAATATTGAAGTATTGAGAGAATTCCGGAAAAAGTGCAAAATACTGGTTTCCGTCGGAGAATGTGCCATCTGGGGCGGTGTGCCCGCAATGAGAAATACCATTCCACTGTCAGAATGCCTGGAAGAGGCTTATCTCAATTCTATGACTTCCAAGCCAGAAGAGAGTACTGTCCCTTACCAGGAAGACCTGCCAAAAATCCTGGATAAGGTATATCCCTGCCATGAAATTGTAGAAATAGATCATCACATCCCGGGTTGTCCGCCATCTTCAAACCATATCTGGAAAGCAGTGGGTAGCTTGCTTTGGGGTGAGGAATTTTCTGTTTTATACTCAGAATTTAAGTACGATTGAAATCATTTGGCTATCGATCATTCCATGAATGAACCATAGTCATTTGCTAAAAGCCATTTGCATGCAAAAAAAAATAGCCATAGATGTAGTTACACGGGTAGAAGGCCACGGAAAAGTGACAGTACACCTGGATGAAGAAGGGGCTGTAAAAAATGCCTTTTTTCATATTGTAGAGTTTCGCGGCTTCGAACGGTTCATTCAGGGGCACCCTTATTGGGAAGCCCCATTGCTGGTGCAACGCCTCTGCGGTATCTGCCCCGTGAGCCATCACCTTGCCGCTGCTAAAGCCATTGATCAAATAGTAGGTCTTGATCCGTCTGATCTGTCTCCAGTAGCAGGTATACTGCGACGTCTGTTGCATTACGGACAGGTATTTCAGTCGCACGCACTGCATTTTTTCTATCTCGCCTCGCCTGATCTCTTATTTGGTTTGGAAGCACCACCCGAAAAAAGAAATATTGTGGCAGTGGCAATGGCCAATAAAGAACTCGCTCGTAAAGGCATCCTTATGCGGAAGTTCGGACAAGAAATCATCAAAGCAATTGCAGGAAAACGCATACATGGCATTGCAGCTGTTCCGGGAGGTGTACATAAAACCTTTTTTCCGCATGAGCGGGATTATTTTCTAGCGGATAATGACACTCCGGATGTGGATACAATGATCAAATGGTCATTGGAAATGGTGCAGTTTATTAAAGACTACCACGACAAACATCGGGTTTGGCTGGATACATTCGCCAGCTTTCCTTCCGGTCATTTGGGATTGGTAACCGAGGACGGAGCGCTCGAATTATATGAAGGGAACTTGAGAGCTATTGATTGTGATGGGCATATTACGCTGAATGATGTTCACAATAATGATTATATTAATTATTTCCAGGAGGGGGTAGAGAAATGGTCGTATATGAAATTTCCCTACCTGAAGCATTTAGGGATGAAAGGTGGCTGGAATAGAGTAGGTCCTCTGGCCCGGTTAAACGTTTGTGATTACATTTCCACCCCCCTGGCAAACAAGGAATTACAAGAGTTTAAATCCTACTGGGACGGGAAACCCAATAATTGTACTATGCACTCGCATTGGGCTCGCCTGATTGAAACGCTGCACTGTGCTGAGCTAATGAAAGAATTACTTCACAATGATTCTATCATGGGAGATGACCTGTTGAGAGAAGGAGAACGCCGCCCAGAAGGAATCGGTATCATTGAAGCTCCCAGAGGTACCTTGATCCACCATTACAAGGTGGATGACCAGGGAATGATAACCAAGTGTAACCTCATCGTGTCTACAACCCACAATAATGAAGCCATGAATCAAGCCGTTCGATGGGTTGCGAAAAATGTACTAGACAAGCAACCGGAAATTACAGAAAGTATGCTAAACCAAGTAGAAATAGCTATAAGAGCCTTTGACCCTTGTCTCAGTTGTGCCACTCATGCTATCGGTAAAATGCCCTTGAAAGTTTCTGTTTTTGATCACGAAGACAATCTACTGTATGAACGAATTAAATCATCCTGATGATCTTACTTCCAAAAGCCGGTTACTAATTGGTATCGGCAATAGTGGCCGAGGTGACGACGGACTGGGTTGGGCTTTTGTGCAGGCTATTGAAAAGCAAGGTGATTTTTATGGTAATACCTTGCTTCGTTACCAATTGCAGGTCGAAGACGCCGAGCTGATTTCCCAGTATGACCAGGTCATTTTTGCAGATGCTTTTCAAGGGTATTTGGAGGCTGGTTTTTCTTTCAAAAAATGTATCGCAGCAAAGGACTTTTCATTCACAACACATCGCTTGGCCCCCGAAACGGTTTTATACCTATGTCAGGAATTATATCAGAAAAAACCAACAGCATTTATGTTGTTAATCAATGGAGAAAAATGGGATTTGGAAATGGGATTGAGTCTCGTGGGATATAAGAATTTACAACATGCTTTTAGGTTTTTTAATGAAGAAATAATAGCAAAAGAATTGGTTGAATATAACAAAGAATAATAATCCGATTTTAGTTTCACTTATGCACGAGGCTTCATTAGTACAAAATATGTTTGATATTCTTGAATCGAAGTTTTCAGAGGAAGAACTGCGAACCTTGGAAAGTATTGATGTACATGTAGGCCTCCTTTCCAATGTAGAACCCCTATTACTCAAAAATGCTTTTGATGCGGTTAAATTGGCTTTGAATAAGTACCACCATGTACAATTAAATATAGAGACCGTAGCAATTGAAATTTACTGCCCAACTTGTAATGCCTACTCAAAAATACGCCACTATAAATTTGTATGTACTCACTGCGGAATACCCAATAATAATATAGTAAAAGGCATGGAACTGCTGATAAACAAGGTGCATTTTTCAGGCGAAATAGAAGTTGCAGGATTAACTTGAACTAAAAGAACACAATCGTATTATGCAAAAAGTAGCGAAATCCACAAAAGCAGCGAGGGGAGCTGTTGCATGCGACAACACCACCATGCATTTGCTTAAAGCTAATGATTTTGTGGCGGAAACCATCCGCAAACGCATGGCAGAGCTGGGCATCCTGCTCATCAATATCACCTCCTCTGCGGGTAGTGGCAAAACCACTTTGCTACAAGAAACGGCCAAGCTAATTGGCAGCAAAGTAAAAATAAAGGTGCTCGTTGGGGACCTTGAAACCGAGCGGGACGCCAACCGCCTACGCCAGGCCGGAATGGATGCACTGCAAATTGTTACCGGAGGCATTTGCCACCTGGAGGCGCAGATGATTTGGCAGGCCATGGAAGAACTCGATCTGGAAGGAGTAGAGTTGCTGATCGTAGAAAATGTTGGCAACCTGGTATGCCCTGCCTCTTTCGATCTTGGCGAGGATTACCGAGTTACCTTAATGGCAACTACTGAAGGAGACGATAAACCCAAAAAATATCCCCGAATGTTTCTTACCAGTGAACTGATGTTGATTTCAAAATCAGATTTATTACCCTATCTACCTTTTTCCACAGATGCCGTTATCAGGGACGCCAGAGATATTAACCCCGAGATAGGTGTTATACAAATATCGGGCATTTCAGGAGAAGGTATGGAAGAATGGTGCAATTGGTTACTCGAAAAGGTAAAGGAAAAACAAAATACCTCACATAAGGGTGCCAATCGCTTATGAAAACCTGGCACATCCATATTAAAGGACAGGTGCAGGGAGTTGGGTTTCGTCCTTTTGTCTATCGTTTAGCCAAGGAACATAATCTCTGCGGATGGGTGTGTAATACCATAGATGGTTTGCATATTGAAATAAATGCATGCAGAAAAAAAGCCCTTTTTTTTTATGAGGAAATATTGATAAAAGCTCCACCATTAGCAACTGTTACCGACCATCGGATTGACTTGGCGAAGTCTCAATCCTATACTGATTTTCAGATTATCCATAGTAAAAATCAAGGAGATGTCAACCTGTTACTCACGCCCGATTTTTCTGTTTGCGAAAACTGTAGTAAAGAATTATTGACCCAAAATAATCGTCGATTTCATTACCCTTTTATTACCTGCACCAATTGTGGACCCCGTTTTTCTATAACCCGACATTTGCCATATGACCGGGAAAGAACGACAATGGATAGATTTCAGCTTTGCTCTGCCTGTAAAAAAGAATATCATGACCCCGAAAACAGGCGTTATTTTTCTCAAACTAATTCTTGCCCGGTTTGCACAATTGAATTGTCATTAGTTGACGCTGACCAAAATATGTTAGCACGACAAGCTGAAAAATGTATCAAATTTGTAACTAAAAAGTGGCATCATGGGAAAATAGTTGCTATCAAAGGAATCGGGGGCTACCTGCTTACCTGCGATGCCTACAATACTTCCGCTATTGTCAATTTGAGAAAAAGAAAACACCGTCCTCGGAAGCCATTCGCTGTAATGTATCCCAACCTGGAAACTTTGTCAGAACAGGTGCATTTACAGGATGATGAAAAGTTGGCATTGACCAGCACAGAAGCCCCAATCGTCATTCTGGAAAATTTGTCTAATAACCGGAGCCTTTATACCACTGACTTACTTGCACCGGGTCTTGACTGCCTAGGCGTAATGCTGCCCTATACGCCCCTATATAAGTTATTGCTGAAAGAATTCGGCAAACCTATTGTTGCCACGAGTGCTAATGTAAGTAACTCACCAATTATTTTTCAAGATGAAAAAGCCCTAACTGATTTGTCAGAAATTGCGGATTATTTTTTGATCAATAATCGGGAAATTGTTGTGCCACAGGATGATTCAGTTATAAAATTCAGTCGCAGGCATCGACAGAAAATCATCCTTCGCCGTTCGAGAGGGATTGCTCCGAATCATATACAGCCCGAACTCGCGCTGCCAAAAGAAAATATCCTCTCCACAGGAGCCATGCTGAAAAGCACTTTTACGTTCCATCACCAGGGTAATACCTTTATCAGTCAATATTTGGGTGATCTGGAATCCTTTGATACACAGGAGAGTTATCGCCAAACAATCAATCATTTTTTCAGATTATTTGATGGCCTCCCTCAAGTAATTCTGACGGATAAGCACCCCCAATATTTTTCTACAATATTTGGGGAGCAACTGGCAAAAACACTGGAGATCCCGATAGAAAAAATCCAACACCATATCGCTCATTTCGCTGCAGGATTGGGAGAGCACAATTTATTACATTCAGATGAGCCTGTTCTGGGCATAATATGGGACGGCACAGGCTTGGGGGATGACAGACATATCTGGGGTGGTGAATTTTTCCAATATAAAAATTACGAGTTTTCTCGCTATTTTCATTTGAGTTATTTCGACCTTATTCAAGGAGATAAGATGTCAAGAGAGCCTCGCCTATCTGCTCTGTCCACCTGCTGGGAGGTAAGCGGTGCAACAGAATATTTAAAACCTAAATTTACTCAGACAGAATGGAAGATTTATTTGAAAAAACTTGAAGCAGGAAGCCCGATAAAAACCAGTAGTGTAGGTCGTCTTTTTGACGCAGTTGCTTCTCTTTTGGGCTTTATTGACAGGTCCCATTATGAGGGGGAGGCCGCTATGCTGTTGGAACGGATGGCCACTCAGTATATTAAACATGATAATTTAGCGTTCTCAGATGCCTATTTTTTTGAAAATGACCCCGGAGCGCAAAATCATGTCCACATTTTAATGCGCGGGATTTTAAAAGATATACTAAACGAGAAGTCGAAAGGATTTATTGCCGCCAAGTTTCATTTTTCGCTGGTCATGCTGGTGAAAAACATAGCAGAGTCTTTAAGAATCAAAAAACTTGTTTTTAGTGGAGGAGTCTTCCAAAATGCATTATTGGTAGACTTGATCAGGGAACATATGGCGGAAGAATTCGAATTATTTTTCCATGAAAAAATATCGCCGAATGATGAAAATATATCCTTTGGACAACTTATCTGTCATCAGATCAATCGGGTTAAAAAATTTGGACAGAAAATCGAAGAAAAAAAGTTAGCTCAATAAAGTACAATCATCAATCCTTCACCATAATGCTAATATTATGTGTTTAGCAATTCCCGGTAAAATAATGTCAATCGAAAGCCAAGATAAGGACCAAGTCCCCATGGCTAAGGTCTCATTTGGTGGTATCTTGAAAGAAGCCAGCCTCGAACTTGTACCTGAAGCAAGTGAAGGTGATTACGTGCTTGTTCACGTTGGTGTGGCCATCAGCATTGTTGATGAAAAAGAAGCGCAGAAGACCTTGCAATATCTAGAACAGATCGGGGAACTGGATGAACTTGGATAGCACTATACCCTGAATTTCAAGGTTTGTTGTAATTTTTGAAATTGATGAGCCACTTAATCTTTTATCCAACTTCTCATGAAACATCTCACCGAATACCGCAACCCAGAATTGGTAAGACAATACCTGAGTCAAATTAACAAAAGCCTCACTCAATCCTGGAATATCATGGAAATATGTGGCGGCCAGACGCATAGCCTGGTCAAAAACGGCTTACTTAACCTTTTGCCCAAGGAGCTCAATATAATCCATGGCCCTGGCTGCCCGGTCTGTGTAACCCCACTGCATTTAATTGACAAAGCAATTTATCTCGCCGAAGAGAAAGCGGCTATTCTATGCTCATTCGGGGATATGTTGCGGGTACCTGGTTCGGAAAAAAGTTTACTGGAAGCAAAGGCAAATGGAGCAGATATTCGCATTTTATATTCGCCATTGGAAGCGGTCAAGATAGCCAGGGAAAATCCGGAACGGGAAATAGTTTTTTTTGCCATCGGTTTTGAAACAACGGCTCCTGCCAATGCACTTTCTATCGTGCAAGCCCATCATTTGGGGCTGGAAAACTACTCCATTTTAGCATCTCATGTACTTGTCCCTCCTGCCATCAAAGCCATAATGGAAGATGATGAAAGCAAGGTCAATGGATTTCTGGCGGCAGGCCATGTCTGTTCCATTATGGGATTGGATGAATATTTTCCTTTGGTTGAAAAATACCGGGTCCCAATAGTCGTTACAGGTTTCGAGCCGGTAGATTTACTGCAAGGTATGTTAATGGTCGTACGCCAATTGGAGAATGGGGCATCCAAACTAGAAAATCAATACAGCCGGGTTGTTAAACCAGAAGGCAATCCTGCCGCCCGCAAATTGATCCGGGAAGTTTTTCAGCTCCATGATCAGGAATGGCGCGGCATTGGTCGCATCCCAAATAGTGGCTATCAGGTACAATCTGCGTATTCAAGTTTTGACGCCAACCAGAAATTTCAAATCCAACATAAGGATGCCGCCGAGAGTGGTGAATGCATCGCAGGACAAGTACTCAAGGGTATCAAAAAGCCGTACGAGTGCCCCCAATTTGGAAAAAAATGCAAACCATCCAGTCCACTGGGAGCACCCATGGTAAGTTCGGAAGGGGCATGTGCTGCTTACTATCATTTTGCAATGGATACGGAAGATTTTTTACGTGAATAAAACTTTGAATGGGGTTCTCAGTCTGTTAAATTTATCAATGATGAGAAAATGGCCGAACCAAATCTGAATATGAAGCTCCAGTGTCCAATGCCGAAGCTTGATTTTGATGTCATCACCCTGGAACATGGCAGTGGCGGATTACTCACAAACCAGTTGCTGAATAGCTGTGTTTTCCATTTGTTGAACAACGAATGGCTTGACCAGGGTCATGACGGTGCCATACTGAATCTGAGCGGAAAAATAGCATTCAGTACGGACAGTTTTGTCGTTTCTCCTGTCTTTTTTCCTGGGGGCAACATCGGAGAGTTGGCTATCAACGGTACTGTAAATGATCTCGCTATGTGCGGAGCGATTCCATCCCACCTCTCACTCAGTTTTATCCTTGAAGAGGGCCTGATGATTCAGGAACTATGGGATATACTGGTGTCTATCAGATTTTCGTGTGAAAAAGCCCATGTGAACGTGGTGACAGGCGACACAAAAGTCGTAGAACGAGGCAAAGGCGATAAAGTTTATATCAACACCACTGGCATTGGGGCTTTGCACCCTAAGGCAAATATTCATATCAAAAATGTACAAGTTGGAGATAAAATAATTGTTAGCGGTAATCTGGCCACGCACGGAATTGCTATCATGTCGGTAAGAGAAGGCCTGGAATTTGAATCAAATATAGAAAGTGATACCTGCGCCCTAAATTTTACGATCAGTGCCCTACTTGAGGAATATGGAGAATTGATTCATCTATTGAGAGATCCGACCCGGGGTGGCGTAGCGACAGTTCTTAATGAGATTGCCAAACAAGCGAACAAAGGCATCGACATTTATCAAAACAAATTACCGATTGACGAGCAAGTGGAAGGAGCTTGTGAAATACTTGGCCTTGATCCCCTTTATGTGGCAAACGAAGGGCTTTTTATTGCAGTGGTGGATAAAAATATTGCGGACCAACTACTATACAAATTAAAATATATGCAGCATGGAAAAAATGCTGCTATCATCGGCGAAGTGGTGGACAGCCATGCCGGCCAGGTACTTATGTCCAGTACGGTAGGCGGCAGGCGAGTGATAAATATGTTGGTTGGAGAACAGCTTCCCAGAATTTGCTAAAAATGGATGTAAGCTACCATTATTGATTATTAGTTTTTTTCTTCTAAAAAGAATGAGAAAATACCTTATTCAGACCCTTCTGGCATAGAGGCATATGTATTTTTGCCCTTCCGCATATCATTCAGCACTTCAACTAAACTGGGGGACTTTTTCCTTACATATCTCAATACTACATCACGATGACCTTCGGTAACAATTGTCAAATGATGGTATCCCCATAGCTTCCCAAATCCCAAAGAACCAAATTCTTCATCCACCTGCTGAATATCAGATATATACAGACGAGTTTCAGGGGATTTCAAGGTAATGGTCTTAACTTTTTTAATAACCATCACATCATCCTCAATGGTGTAACGGTCTGGATGTTGCAGTCCTTTAAACCAAACAATCCTATGTTGTCGAAATGTTAGCTTCTTTTGGCTCATATAATAGTATTCAAGATATGCAAGTAAAGATAAATAGTACTTTAATTCATATTTGAGGCAATATACTTATTACCAGTCATGAATATCATGATTGTTTGCTGCCAAAAGTGTATTTAGATGATTAAGTTTTTATTAACAATGAACTAACTGCCTAGAGAAGTTATAAAGAGATGCAGTTACTCTTTATTTTAATTAAAGAATTCTGGATTCCTTCGTTTGCTTGTTAATAGATAAGTCAAGGTTATTTGTAATGCATTAAGTTTAGAGGAGTAGGCTCGATCTTTAAAGGAGTAGACTCACAAGTTTCAAACATCTTAAATTCTTCTCCTTCTAAAAAAGCATTTAGTGCAATATCTCTTTTACTTTGATGAGATTCACTATGTAAATTATTTTGGGTATTGTTTTTATACAGTTTATCCGCACGATATCCAATGCAAAATCCTACTATTACAACAACAAGGGAAAGTATACTTACAATAAATATATGATCTGTCATGGTTCATTTATTTGGTTGAGATTGTTAACCTACCAATCTTCATGAACTGGATCGATGTATACCTTTTGAAGAATATTGTAAATTTCTTGAATGATGGCATGGCACTTAATATTTATTCTGTTAGCAATAAATTAATCTTATCTATAGTATTTAAGATAATTACAATTTGATTAAGATGTATTATTTATTGCCCAAACTGAATATTTTTATGCGCATTAGGTAATATAAATTAAAATATCTATACACTCAACTAATAATCTTTCAATCAGTAGTGGTATAGTTTGAAAAGACATGTATTCAAAATAATTGATTATTTCTCAATCAAATAACTCAGCATTCCACAAATAAATGCTCAGCTCTTCTCTATTCAAAACAACAGGTAAATCATCTTCTGTGATACCACTGAGCAGATAATGACTTGGAAAGCCCTTAAATAGAACGAATATGGATTCACTGGACTGTCCAAGATATGATTCGATAGGTTCTCGCATGGTTTCAAAGGAAAACCAATTATCCTGATCAAAACCGAAAAACCACAAAGCAAACGCATAGGATCCGACAAAAGACGTTTCATATCGATCCTGATACGCAGTTTGGAGTTGCTCTTTTGCTAGCTGAACATTTTCTTCCGTAGCTCTTTCATCAGCTAAATGATGTACATTGTCAATAACCAACTGTCTAAGTAATTCCTCATCTCGCATCACTTGAAAGAATGCCTCATCTGATTCTAATGTGATCTGATGATAATAGGTAGGAAAATTATCCAATAAAATGAAGTTATCCCTGAGATAACGCTGAAACCGCTCCGCAGACGAAATACTGAAAGTATCCACCAGATCGTCCAATTTCTCCTGTCCAAATCCTGGTATATCTTCGAGTTGTTCCAGACTTGTGTATCTACGACGCGCTAAGGTGCGCTTCTTATCAATGATGCGTTTTGCAACAGAAGGACCAATTCCATAATCCCTACTGCTCCCACCTTGTGATTTAATCAGTGGCATGTTAAGAATGTCAGTAGGCCTAAAAGCACTATTTAAAAAGTCGAGGATGAGTCGTTCAACTTGAGGTGAAATGTGGTCAAAGGATAGCTTACCCATTTTTTTTCTAAAAATACACGGGTAACTCAGATTAGTCAAATTTTTATGAATATATGATTTACAATGACAAAAATATTTCACAGATAAACTCTGTGAAGAAATCTCAACTGTTATCTCATATTATTTTCTTAACCGTTCAATGATCGAACTTATTTCTTTGGGATCAAAACGTCTAATCAACTTTGCTAGCCAATAAATATTTCCACATACAGATTGATTATGCTGACATATCATGATGCTTCAGTGCAATCACGATAAGCTAGCATTGCGATTGTGAGTGATCACATAGATCATGGCTCCGACAGCAACCAATGCAGCCAGGATGCCTATCAACCACCCTACAAAGGGTATCCATGAGAGGATCTTGATGCCTATATATACAGCCCAAGCAATGAACACAATCTGTATTTTTTTCCAATTACGATCATATCGATAATTAGCAGCTTCTGTAAATACAATGGCCGCTAATATATGACTGAACAGCACCGAAAATGCATAAAAAAAGATTCCAAATACACCGATAGGAATACCTATGAAAGTGATGATACATATGGCACAAGCTATAGGCAATCCTAAGAAGTAAAATAATCCCCATCCTGCACTGCTAAAAAATTCCTGATTTACCCACTCACCAGTTTGTGCAAATACTTTGGGAAAGGCCCACATGAGTAATACAATGATTAGTAGAGCTCCCAGCACACGAATTATCCAACTCAAAAGCCACATTTTACCTAATATCTCCCACTCTACATCACTGATCTTATCCTTAAGCTTCGGATCAAACGTAGCTATTCCTCCATCTAATGCATCACCAAAGTCAATTTCGCCACCTTCATGCCAATATCTTACAGAACCCCCAAATGAGGCTGACTCTCCCAATTTAATATGATTGGCTATCAGGATTGCCTCTTCCCCTACCTTACCATTCATCACTAACTCTCCTGCAACTACCTCTATTGGACCTTTTACCACTCCAAAGACATCGGCCTTTCCACCTTTTAATAAGACTCTTCCCTGTACAGTCCCATGCATTTTTATATCTCCTCCAGCTATAATTAGATCACCTTTAATGACAGCCTCTTTGCTAATCTTCAGTTCTCCTGCTGCCACAACAACATCTCCATAGATCATTCCACTTATTTCTATCTCGCCTCCTGCAGCTCTTACATCATCGCCAATATAATTCTGAATATAGATTTCGCCCCCAGCCGCTATCAGATCTAATATAATACTGTCTCGAATATATATTTCACCTCCTGCAACTACCATATCTCCATGAATGCTTGCATCCAAACTTATCTCCCCTCCTCCTACATAAAGGTCTTGTGTTTGTGAGTTTGTAATCTCAACCCGTTCGCCTCCTTTGACATCAGTGGCTTGGAGTACCAAACATTGTAAGAAGATATAGATCAATATGAGGCTTACTATTTTTACTGAAGTATACATAACTAATGATATTTGATAATTTAGTATCTCCAATAAATCCAGAGTGTAGATACATCGAAATGATATCTATAGGTCATAACCAATGAATATTGTCAATTATTCCCTGCATTTTCTTTCAAGAAATCGTAAGTTCACGGAGTAAACAAATTTCCCAATATCATGACATTTACCATTTCTGTTGAATTTATCGTCCATTTACTGGTTAATGGCCTAATTATCTTACTACTGGCCATGTTACTCCCCTTTGTTACAGTCAAAAATTATGTCGTTGCACTTTATGTGGCGGTGATGGTGGCGTTCGTCAATCTTGCTATCGACTGGTTGTTGAAAGCCATCGAGATCGATCAGAATGTTAGCGCAACTTTCCTATTTGGGTTTCTCATCAATGTGGTGTCTTTCTTTATTGTCGATAAACTGATCGCAGGATTTAAAATTAGGGGCATCATTTGGACTGTCCTCTTTGCTGCCCTGGTAGTTGTCATGAACTACCTTTTCGTTCATTACATCATGGCCGATGTTGTATTATTTATCAAACAAACGTTTAATATTAACTAGCAAAGGTTAATAATTTAACTCGTAGATTATCCAATCATATGTACAGGTGTCACCTGGCATAGAACGGCAAGAGGTACCCATGGAATGGTTTTCTTTTGGTAAGGAAAGTCTACAGGTGCAAAATTAATCTTTTAACCTATACTTCTATCAGCACACTTTTATCAAACCCTTCTGCTACCATCAATTCTATTAACGGAATTGCAGTAATCGGATTAGATCCTTCCAGATCTATAATTAACGCATTGATTGTATCGGGAAAAGAATCTTCTGAATAAAACCATATTTCCCCAAGAAAACGCCCAAAAGATGTTTGTTCCCGGAATGATCTCACGAGTACGGGCTGATTTAAAATGAGTTCTTGTACTCTTGACATAGCTGCCAAAGCGAGTTCTCGCTCTTCGCCACTTGTTCCTCTTGTTTCAGGTGTATCGATTCCCAGGAATCTTAGTGAAATGTAGGAATAATTAAAAAAGCCGAGATCAATTAAGAAATCTGCGGTATCTCCATCCACCACGTGATAACACATGGCCCTATATAAACCGATCTCCATTGCCTGAGAGAAGGAAATGGGATGTAGATCAAAATCAGGTGGTTTCCTTACTGCCATACAAATAGTTAGGTTAGTTATTACCAAGTTAAAGAATATTAACCGTTTTGTGACAATATGAATATACTATATATTGAATTTCAAAATAATATGGACTTATGGCAAAAGATGTACACACCTATACCAATGGAGAGATCACTGTGGTTTGGAAACCCAAGACCTGTCAACATACAGGTATTTGTCTACGAGGATTACCAAAGGTATTTAGTTTAAGACAGAGACCCTGGGTCAATATGACTGCGGCTACCAGCGATGAAATTGTTGCATTGGTAGATGAATGCCCTAGCGGTGCTCTTACTATAGAGGGAAGAACTCCTCCAGATAACTACTCTGGAAAAACTCCCATTGAAATCATAGAAGTTCCCAAAGGGCCTATTGTAATCAAAGGGGATGTACTGATAAAAGATCTCAAAGGGAATGAGCAGTACTCCCATAAACGGATGACTGTACTATGTAGATGTGGATTGTCCAACAATTATCCCTTTTGTGATGCTTCTCATGTGGAATTGATGAAGAATAGAGCTGCAAAGTAATTTTCAGGTGTGAACTAAAAAATAAAATCATTTTTCATATCAATAGGTGAGGAAATATTCCCGTATCTTTTGATAAAACACTGAAGCATTATCGATTTTATTAAATAATATTGTCCACACATTGAATAGGAAGACATATTGATCAATAGAGTTAGATCTTTTTTTCTTCAGAGGTAGACCTGAAGTCTATCCCTGAAGACTAAAGGTCTAATTCCTACCCTACCCAATCATCTTTTTTACTCCACAACTTAAACTTTTTATACATCATATCGTAATATCATATATGTACATATTACATTTATGTTTATAGAAAGGTATTTAATTATTCAAGAGCATAAATTTCTATTTGTCAGTCATCAATAGTACATACTACACCCCCTTCATAAAATCGGCATAATGAAATTTTTTATTCGAATGTTCGTTTTTTGAAAAAAAGGTATGCATAAAAGTATCTATATTTTATTTCTTACGATCCTTGTTGCATGTACAGATAGCAAACATCAGCCTGCTGAGATCACCTCTTCTGATATCATAGGATACTATGATAAAATGCCTCAATATGAAGACTATACCGGAATTTCAGACGCATTGGAATCAGTAGATCAACAGATAGAAATACGCAGTGAGGGCCACATTATATTTCATACTGTCATCGGTCAACATGCAGGTGGACATGCCAGCCTCCAGAGATGGGAAATGTCTGGAGATATTTTGTCAGTTTATAAGCCCAATGGAATGATCACCCATTGGAAAGTAGAAAAAACATCCTACGGATTACGGCTTTCAAATGATACATCTTCTATGCTGTTACAAAAAGTTAGTAAATAATCATTCTCATAGAACCTCCCATCAACAATTAGTAAAACCTACCCTTTCCCATAACGATTTACCCTTGTATGTCAGTTATAATCAATTGACTTCCAGATATTGTACAATTTATATCAAAGGGATGAATGTATTTATTTCAAATAAATAATTATACTATTTTCATATTATATGATTTATATTTAATTTAGCAGATATATATACATATATATGTTCGATAGTAAAATAGATACGACAAAGCTCTGTTCTGAAGATTTCAGGAATTATTTTGTTTTGACACAAGCCATTGGCAACTCCAGTAATGCAATGGAAAATTGTGGCTGTTTCCTTGAAGCACTACTAGAACTAGCAGAATTGGACTATGCTGCAATTTGGATGAAAGGAACGTATCTTCCACCATCAAACCAACTTCACCCTCATGACCATTACTATCCATTCATAGAATTGCCTGCAAAGAGTACTACAGTGAAGTCCATAAGTTCAACGCATAACTTGTTACATGAAATTAGCCATTGTGCTTATGCAATATCTTCACCTGCCGAAGATGATAATTTTGATTTATTTGTGCATGAGTACGACAAACTGCAGGGTAGTATAGGTTTATGCAAACTCGGTGAAATGGGATTTATTAAGTTGTATAGATCAGAACAGAAACCAGGTTTAAAAGAACACGACATTCAGTTACTGCTACCAGCTATTGAGAAATTTGCATCAATTTTAGCGCTCATACTTTCCCATAATTTACATAAAGAACCCCAAATACAAGACCCTGGGAATGCATCAACATTACTAAAAGAAAGTCTTAACCAGTACAAGACTGTAGTAGCAAATATTAATGAAGGCCTAATCGTAACCGATCTTGAAGATAGAATTGTTTATGCTAATCAACAAATTTCAGCTATTTCTGGATACCATCATGATGATCTCATTGGATCTATTGCACATAAAATATTTACCCCAGAGTCAGACTGGGATAAAGCGTCTGAATGGATCGAACATAGGTTGCAGGGCCATAGTGATACTTTCACGTTCAAACAAATCAGACCTGATGGAACTAAATGGTGGTCTCTCATTCATGCATCTCCATATCGCAGTTCAGATGGTAACATCATTGGTACTATCGGTGTAATCAATGATATTTCTGAGCAAAAGAAATCTGAAAAATCTATCGCAACAAGCGAAGCCAAAATTAGAGCAATCATTAACTCTGCATTGGACGCAGTAGTAGTAATCAATCAAAAGGGAGAAGTTACCGAATGGAACTCGCGAGCGGAAATGATATTTGGTTGGACGCAGGAGGAAATGGAGGGGTTGACGTTGGCTGAAACGATCATACCTTCTCAATTCAGAGAAGCTCACCACAATGGCTTTCATCATTATCTTAAAACGGGTGAAGGTCCTGCTCTCAATCAACGATTAGAAATATCAGCCATGAACAGACAGGGAGTAGAATTTCCTATTGAACTAACAATTATACCTATCAAACTAGAGGAAGAATATTTCTTCAGCGCATTTATCAGAGATATTACAGAGAGAAAACGAGCAGAAGAAAAAAGAGAGAATTTGGTAAAACAACTTGCACAAGCCAACAGTGAGCTCAAAGATTTTGCATATGTGGTGTCCCATGATTTAAAAGCTCCTCTAAGGGCCATAAGTTCTTTAGCACATTGGATTGCAGACGACTATGAAGATCAGTTTGACGAAGACGGAAGAGAGCAGTTAAACTTATTGCGAGGCAGAGTAAATAGAATGAGTGAGCTTATTACGGGTATCCTCAATTATTCTCGTATTGGGAGAGTAAATACAGAAATAGAGAAAATCCATACGCATGAACTTGTGACTGAAGTGGTTGATCTCATCAACTCAAATGATCAATTAGAAATAATCATTTCAGAATCTCTCCCAACTATCCAATACAATAAATTGTGTTTCCAGCAAGTAATACAAAATCTTGTTAGTAACGCTATTAAATATAATGATAAACCCAAAGGAGTAGTTGAAATAGGATACTTCAAAGGTATGCATCAACATACATTTTGGGTCAAAGACAATGGGCCCGGAATTTCCCCCAAGTATCACGAAAAGATCTTCAGAATATTCCAAACCCTCCGTCCCAGAGATGAAGTAGAAGCAACGGGAGTGGGGTTGTCCATTGTAAAGAAAATCGTCAATCTATTTGATGGTAAAATATGGTTAGAGTCAGAATTAGGGGAAGGAAGTTGCTTTTATTTTACTATACCACATGTTCCAAAATTAAATCTTGATATCTAAATGGAAAAGAATAATTCTTTTATGGTGAAAGACCTCAAACCTATACTGCTCGTAGAAGATGACCTTGTCGATGCCATGACAGTAAAAAAAGTCTTAAAAGAGCTGAAAGTGACTAATCCCCTCATATTGTGTAAAAATGGAGAAGAAGCGTTGGAATGGCTCCAAAGCAACCGAAGCGAGTTACCAGGAATTATTTTACTGGACCTAAACATGCCTAAAATGAATGGGCTTGAGTTTTTACGTGTGATAAAGGCAGATGATGCTTTCAAAATTATACCGGTGGTAGTACTTACTACTTCGGAAGATCATCACGATAAATTGGAAAGTTATAAGTTGTCAATAGCAGGATATATGTTAAAATCATTTGACTACAACCGCTTCATAGATGTGATGAAATCCATTAAAGCATATTGGGAAACGAGCGAATTATCTTATTAATTAACTAGTTATAACGATGAGGAATATACTATATATTGAAGATGACACAATAGATCAAATGGCTTTTAAGCGCATTATGAAGCAAGTAAAAGATGTATCCTATCACATTGAAAACAATGTAAATGATCTGCCCATTCTGCTATCAGAACACACCTATGATCTCATCATTACAGACTATCACCTAAGTGATGGTTCAGCACATGATGTCATAGCGTGTGCAAAGGGCATTCCCGTACTCGTTGTGACAGGTACGCTAAGAGCTCAAGACAGAGATCACTTAGACAATGCAGGGGCCATTGCTTATATATCTAAGCCTTTACACAAGAAAGACTTTTTGGCAATAATACATATGATACTTGAGGAGGTAGATTTACAATCTTTTCAATTTGACCTCACATATCTGAAAGAGCTATCACAAGGAGAACCTGTATTCGAAGAGGAGATGCTACAACTATTTATTCAGGAAGCACCTGAAAATCTAGCTGCATTGAAACATGCCTTAAAACAAGAAAATTACAAAGAAGCTGAGTATTGGGTTCACAAATTAAAATCCAAGCTTCGATTGATGGGAATGCATAAACTCCGCGCTTGGGCGGATGAAATTGAACATAACTTCAAACACAAAAAAGAATTGGACCATACCCTTTCCAAGGCTTCGATATTAATTAGTGGCCTAAACATTGGGATTATGCAAGCCAAACAATTACTTGATAATACATATGAATTGTCTAATCATAGAGGATGATCTAATGATGAGGAGATCCCTGGAGATACTGTGTAGCAGGATCCCGGGAATTGTTCTAATCGACAGTGTGGACAATGGACGAGATGCACTGGAAGTACTTGATAACTGTAAACCAGATGTCATACTATTAGACATGAACCTCCCTTACATTTCGGGGTGGGAAATTATGGACAAGGTGCCATCCCATATACATATTATTTGCACTTCTGCCAGTGAGTTCCCGGAGACATATTCATATAAAGATAATATACTGGCAAAATTTCTTAAGCCTGTAAAACCCAATGAACTCCATGATGCGCTTAAAAAGGTGTCTATGAGCCAGTGTTATTAAATTTAATGGTGATCTTTCATTAATTATGTACCTTCACAACATATAGGTGCATATATACAATGAAAATATTCATACATAATTTGATTTTATTTACATATGTTTTCAGCCCTATATATCCTACTTTTTCAATTGTAACTTGCCCACAGGAATACATCTCAGA
>CAZZEC010000054.1:3216-34856 GCA_964652565.1 uncultured Bacteroidia bacterium | reverse complement strand
GATTGTCCGTGAAAAAACATGAGACCGAATAATACTAAAGTTGTCCAAACTCTCCTCAAAGTTACTGTTTGTACTTCATTACTTACAAAAATCCTCACATATACAGTTAAAATACCCATAAACAGACCTAGCATAAACGGAAGTAATGAATCTGAAGTACTAAACCTGGTCATCAGCTTCATCCAAAGTACGATTGTTGGAAATAGAATAGAAGGAAGAACATAAGGGTTAACTGTATGCCCTTTTGTAACAAATTTCACAAGTCCTTGATAATTAGCAACCGTTAGCAAAGCCAAGATAGGCATCAACGACAATAATAAAAGTACCCATCCCGTAGGCTTTCCAGGAATAATCGCCCACACACACACGATAAGCGTAGCTCTGTTTAGTATCTTCACCATCCATCTGGCTCCCATAAGCGTTCTTTTACGCTCCGCTTCATTTATCCCAAACTTTTTATCATCAAGGATTTCTCTTTCACTTGCTTTTGCATCTTCTACATCCAGATTTTTCAGATGATTCATCAGGAAATACACCAATTCCCTTCTATCCTTTAGATACCCACGAATGGTGATGCCCCCAACGGCTTTATCCTTGGGAATTACAAAACATCTATCATTCCCTCCAAACCTGACACCTTCTATTTCATCAAATGTCAGTTCTTTGTTATTTCTATTACTCCTGATACCCACAGCGTAGGGAGTGGTATATATCGTGTACTTCCATACGTCTACGAATACCTGGATTATACCTCCCACGATAATCAATCCTAACAATATGGGAAGTAAATGAGATACCTGATTGAGTTGGCTATATATAAGCTTCGAGGTCCCAATCGTAATTCCCACGACTACTACAAATAGGCATATGATTGCAAAGCCTATCAAATCGACGGTTGAAATTTTATACTCTTTCATGACAAAAAAAATAGGTACTTGTTTCCTTTACGACGAGTAAGGAATAACATTTCCCTTTGTGAGAGTTAACTTATTACTACTGTACTTCAACCGGCAAAGCCACTTGCTTAGGAGATTGTAAATATCCTATGAGATCTATTACCTCCTGTTCGGAAAGCGTCTCCAGCATACCTTCAGGCATCATGGACTTTTCGGTTGTCTCTCTGGACTGGATCTCATTCTGATTGACAGTTACAGCATCCTGGCTCACCGTAGTAAGCGTAATTTGACGGTTGCTTTCTGACGCGATATTACCCATGAATGTACGCCCCTGTTGAGTAGTAATCACTACCATTTTATAATCGTCCTGGATTTCCTCACTGGGATATAGGATATTATTGAGCAGATAATCCAAATCCGTTCGGTTGGAACCCGTAATGTCTGGGCCGAGGTTGCCTCCTTCTCCATACATCTGATGACAAGTGCCACAGGTTCTTGTATAGATGGCTCTACCCTGACTTACATCAGCTGTTTTCAGGTTATCTGCTGTCAGCAATGCTTTATAGCGAGCCATGGCTGCCTCCTGATCTTGCGTACGCTGGTCAATTGGCCCCCAAATTTCCACAAATCCATTACCTACTACCCTTCTCAATTGTCGGGCTGTATAGGCAGGAATATCGCTTTTATCAATCTCATTACTTTTAAGTGCCTTCACCAATTTCCATCCATATCTGGATCGAGCAGCCATGGTTTGTATGACTTCTGCTTGTTCTTCGGAAGAATATTGATCATAATGTTCCATCAATAGCTCCCCCAATGTATCACTATCATATGCAGCAACTGCACGTATAGCTTCCAGACGTATTTCATCTTCACCCAATAGAGCAGGCAGCAGTTCTTCTAATTCCTCTACCTCTCTGGATGCTAATTCTTTCAATGCAAAATTCCTATCTGCTGAAGAAGCTTGAGCATTATTTATTGTGAGGATAAACGCTTGTACAGCTTCCGCATCTCCAAATTGTTGGGCAATGGATATCGCAATAGAAGATAGCTCTTTGTCTTTTTGAAGGCTAGCATATACTTTTTCCCATTCAGAAGGGGGTTCCACATCATTTCTCCCGGATAATCCAGCATACATACCATTTAGTAATTCTTTCCGTGCAGGTGTTTTTTTCCCTACCCAAGCCACCAGAGAGGACATTTCATCTATATCTACAGCTTTACGTGCCATATATCTAGGTAACATGGGGATTGTACTGTTGGAAACTAATGCTAATGCCCTATCGGGATTTTCATCCATTAATTGCTCTATCCCAAACCAGAGCATATGGGGGATATTATGATCATGGATATCTTCTTCATGAAGGACCAACTGCTCTGCTATCTCCCAACGATCATTTAGATTAATACGTTGAAGAGCAGCAGCCAAATACATTCTTACTACGGGAGAAGGATCCTGTCGTGCTAATTGGACAAATTGTGTAATGGCTGTTTGAGGAGGAGCTTTATCCTCTGTCAAAAATTGTATGGCCCAGGCACGAATATGTGGATCTTCATCCTTTAGTGCATCTATCCATTCTGTATCATTTACGCCATTAATACCATGAAGTGTCCACATAGCCCGGAGTCTCCAATCGGGGTTATCATGTTTTTTATAAATGTCCAAAAGTTGCTGTACCGCTTCTTCATCAATATCGCCTTCAGTGTCGCGATATTGCAAGAGCATACGAGCTCTACGGGCATGCCATTCACTACGCTTGAGTTGCATTGCAACTAATTGCTGATCAGACATTTTTCCTAAATCCTCATATCTCCCTTCCCAATTCTTTGCTAGCGATTTTTCAGGCATGATGCGGAAGATTCTTCCCGTCTCCTTATGATAGACATCCTTTCCGCAAATATCTGCATCGTGCCAATCGAGGACATACAAGGCTCCTTCAGGCCCCAATTCCATACTAAACCCAATCCACTGTGCATTATTGGCGAGTAGGAAATCATCCCCATCACTAGCAACAAATCCAGAACCCTTTGGTATCAGAATATCAGATAATACCGCGTGTTGGTGAATATTAGCCATAAACAAACGACCATGTTCTTCTTCGGGAAATGCATCAGAAAGATAGATCCGGGCTCCTCCATGAGCAGAAAGATGGCGATGATCCACAATCGTACGAATATCGCTGTACGCATAAGGATTGAAATGCGTACCTCCCTGACGATGATAGATTCCTCCTGGGATGACATGAAACATGTGAGGAATCACACAAGCAGTAATAAACAATTGCCCTTTGGCGTCATAATCTATCCCCCAGGGATTGCTGAAACCGTGTGCTACCACTTCGAACTGCTTCTTGGTGGGATGATATCTCCATACTCCTCCATTGATTTCAGTGCCTTCTCCTTCGAGGATGTCCTCAGGGAAAGGGTCTTTATGGCTGTAAATCTTTTCATTACCCAATGGCCTATGAATCTTAGAGGGAGTTGCAAACCCTTCTAATCCATATAACCAACCATCGGGTCCCCAGTGTAAGCTATTGATCGTCTCATGTCTATCTCTGATTCCCCACCCCGTCAGCAAAATCTCAACATTTTCCATATCCCCTTGATCATCCTCATTGTCATCGGGAATAAATAATAAATGTGGAGGAGCTGCGAGAAATAGCCCTCCAAATCCGCTGGCAATTCCCGAAGGGAAAGGGATTCCTTCTAAAAATACTTTGCGACTATCTGCGACCCCATCTCCATCAGTATCTTCCAAAATCAAAATTCTACTATCTCCAGAATTGGAGAAACCGGAACCTCTACTTTCATAATCTCTATTTTCTGCCACCCACATTCTTCCTTTATCATCCCAACAAAAAGCCATGGGTTGAGTAATCATGGGTTCGGATGCCCAAGCATTTACTTCAAACCCTTCTTTTAGGGTCATTTCCTCTACTGCTCTTTCTGGTGTTAAAAATTCAGCTTCCAACCCAGCTTGTTGAGCGATTCCCCAAAGAGATGCCGTAGAATAAGTACCTTGGGAGCCACTATATTCTTCCCATGTTTTTGTCAATTCGAGATCATCCAGCTCTCCTGTATAAACAACTAATTGATGTTTAATAATTTCTTTCTGCCCTTTAGGGATAGTCCAATCTCCCATTCTAGCCCTTACAGGTCCCACTCCCAGTTGTCCATCTACGCGCCAAGGTTGAGGAAATCCCTGATTCTCAGGATGGTCAAAAATAGCAATATGTGCTAAATCTTCCCTCCCTTCTACCTGCATTCCTACATCTACCCACATGGCTCGCTGACCTTCTGCTTGTTCATTCCTCTGCTGAGCTGCATTGAATACTTCCCCATTGATTCCTTCTTTCCAGGGCATTCTCAGAAATAAGCCTCCATAATCATATTCTCCGATCGTGATGTCCTCTATCGCTTCCCCTATCCACTCGAGAGATAAAAAATATCTATCAGATCTCACTTCTAACGTCCAATTTTGTGTTTCTGTCATCACCGCTTCTCCCGCTTTATCCAACAAATGATACACCGTCTGCCATCTTACCTGCTCTCCTTCAGCTTCCTGTATATCCATAGACACCCTTTGCCAATAATCACCTTCAGGATGATGAAAATAGTCCCTTCCATTTACTCGTGTAAATCCCCAGTATAGCCCTGTCTGATGTTTGTGGTGCCCTGGACTGTATTCGGTGAGCGTACCTTTTCCATCGGGTGCTTCGATAGGATGCAAATAGGGTCGATGGTCTGTACGAGCATGCTGCGTGATAATGGGCTGGGTCTCATCTCCTCTATAAATGTAGAAGGCCTGGCCATTTTCTCCTTCTTCTACCCTCATGGATAAGGGCTGGTCAACAGATTGGGTAGTTTCTTGATCAGTTGTATTACAACTGATATTTAGCCCTAGCAGGCATATGCATACCCATGTAATAAATCTCATATGTTATCGCTTCTATTAGTAGTTAACAGGTGTTAGTAATCCAGTTAGAAGATAAGTGATTTTCATTGAATTGAAAAGGATAGTTATTAGGAGATAATAGTAGGGCGAACGCACCAAATTTCATAAATAATTCATTATTAATTGGTTGCGATTAAAATATGTATACATGGGATCAATGTAAGCTTCTGATTACTAGCTATTAATAATTTAAGTGCACTTGCTCTGGAGACAATATTAAGTGTTAAAAATATTTATTAATTTATTTGTTTTATCAATAGGTGCAGAATTAATTCTGCACCTATTGATGCAAGAAAATTATACACTAATTTGTCCACTTACTGAATAAGAATCTTAGATGTTTATATAAATTATCTTTCTGGATGTGTTGCCCACTCCCAGTATAAGCCCTGATGGAGTCCAGCATAGATCTTATCTCGATACACATTACACGCTTCATCAGTCAGGGTTCTGCCTAATGCACGAAATACCACTTGAAGCAATACATTTTTTTGTCCCGGTTCCATACCTAACTTGTCAACTACATGATGCGAAAGAGATTCATAAGTACTTTCAGCTTTAATATTTATGCTTTCTACTATATCCGCCTCTTCTCCCAGAACTTCCCTAATCTTGTCTCCTATTATTTCGGCATCAGCAGTATCGTTCAGAACCAGTGAAAGATCTCTCGTAACTGCTGGCATGGTAGAAACTTCCTGATAGGGATCTAGCGTGAACATTTGCCGGGAAATATTGGGTTGAGAAGAGGCTACCAGGCGTACATCTTTCATTCCTTTTCTGATCATGAGTATCCTATCCAGTCCCAAGCCTATGGCAAGTCCAGATACAGAGAGACTAGTGGGTAGATTTTGAGCGAGAATATCAGGATGTGCTAACCCACATTCACCTACTTCGATCCATTGATCCATATAATGAATATCTATTTGCAATCCATGAAGGGTATAGGGATGTTCTCTGGCTTCTGTGCGATACTTCTTCTCAGGAAGCATTGTGGATATGACGAGATCTATCATTTGATGGAGATCTTCTGGATTAAGAGATTGAGAGGAGAGCCTCCAAACGTCCATTTGATGTATTTCCGCTAAATGCAATCGATCAATACAATCTCTTCTATATACCAGACCTGGACATGCAATTAGGTCTTCTTTTTGAAAAGCGTGAGACAAGGTTTGCATTGCCCTGGGGATCATAGCGGTCGTACTAGTTCTCAATAGAGCAGTATCGCATACATATCGGGTGTATCTCGCAGCGCGAGCTGGACCGTCTTTAGGATACCTTAATCGGTCATAATTATCCTGAATGGATACAATTGGGCTTTCTCGATATATATGTACCTGAGAACCCCAGGTTTCTGAGAGTGTGGTAAGTAGTTGATGAATTAATAGTTGTATAGCGTGATCTCCTTCCTCAGGATTACTGAGATCACGTACATTAATTGCCTTTTGTAAGGCAGTCTTATTGATAATGGTCATTGTACTCGGATTATGAAAGGGGAAAATCAACAGAGAAACACATAAGCCCCCTGAACCGAGTATTACATTGATTTCTGAAGAATATGATTTAGGATGAACAAAAAGCACGATACCCCTGAAATCCAGATCGGTTCAAGGGGCAGCTAAATCGTCTTATGTAAAGATAGGTGTCCACAGTATCGTAGACGAAAAAATGCTTGGGAAGTTGCATTAAAGGCAGATTAATAGAACGGGAGAACAAGCTGCCACGTGTTCTCACCAAGAATAATGAAAAACAGTGCAGAATAATCCACACTGTTTCATAAGATGATCTAGCTTCTGGATAGGATATCGACAACACCTAGAAGAAGCTCATTATTTCTTTCTGATGATTACGTCGCCATGATGGGTGTTGAACATATATTCAGGACCTCCATTTCCTATGGTAGCATAAGTCCATCCCCCGCTGACGATAACTGTTCCAGAGGATTCTTTGACTTGGCGAGGGCCTTCTCTCCGGGGATCAATGGCGAAGTCGGTATAAATATCACCACGTTCTGACTTCATTTTGACATCTGCATTCAAACTAGAAGGAAATGAGATATCGACATCTCCGTGATACGCACTGAATGCCATAGGCTGATTTCCATCAATAGCGGTAAATGTAACCTTAATTTCCCCATGGTGAGTATCCGCAACGACTGAACCCGCCACATTTTCCATATGTATTCCACCATGATGGGTATCTATTTCCATTTCTCCTTGCACATCTGACACAACCACATCTCCATTATGATGAGTATTAACTGATAATGTTACATTACGGGGTACCATTACTTCGAAGTCAGCCCTGCTATGGTGATCTCCACTGATGTGTACTTCATTGTTATCTTCCGTAATTTTATAACTGCTGGAAGTATTGGGAATGCGCGTCAACCCATCAACCTTAGCTGGTTTATCGTTTCTACCCTGGTACGTAACAACTTTGACTGCTACTTCCCCCGACTGAGATGTTCCTTTTACAATAACTGATCCATTATGCGAATGAATCTTAACTTCAGCAGGTGCGTTGGGCATGCTTAAGGGTACAGTGAAATCTTCTTCTATTTTTTCCTGTGCCCACCCATACTGGGTGGAAAAAGCCCCTATAGCTATACATGTAATGATTAATATTTGTATCCTTTTCATATTGATGATTGAGTTAACGATTTTATTGTCTGAGTAAAAAAATGTCTCCGTGATATGTATCAAATGTTTGTAAAGGTCCTCCATTTCCTATTTTAACATGGGTCCCTCTACTGCTAACCACATACTTTGTCTCATTATTATCATTGTTTTCTGATATTTTGGGTGGAAGCAACTCCCAATCAAAGTCGGTATAAAATTCACCGTGCCTACTTGTAAGAGATACATCAGCTGCCAAGGAGGTAGCATAGATTACCTTTATATCACCGTGATGTGTATGAAAATATTCTTCTTCAGTGGGATTCTTGAGCAAAGTAAGTGTAATGTCTCCATGATGGGTATGCGCAGATGTACTTCCTGCCTGATTACTGATTGTGATACTACTGTGATGATTCCCTGCAGAAAGTTTTCCCTTCATTCCATCTACGGTTAATTCTCCTTGGTGTGTCGATACAAATAGATCTGTCTCAGCAGGTACCTCCAGGGTCAATACAAACTCATACTCAACTTCATTACGGGATAGACTGGGTTTATTCCAATTATAATCATCACAATTTGTGTAGTGCCCTCGTCCATTTTCCTCAACCTTGAGCTTCAAATCGGGGTGATTCATATAGAAATATAGTTCATTGTCCACCCACATGGTATCAAAGTAAATTTCTTGTTCCGCTTGAGCCAGACGAGATGCGGATTTTGCCTCTAGTGTTCTTTCAACATGTACAGTTAATGTATTACTACTAGTCGCGACTACTTTTACAGCTCCATACATATTATGGATATGCAGACCAGATAAAGGAGATGCAGCTACATCAAAGGTTTGTTGATCTGCTTTCTTTTGCCCCATACAAGCAGCGAGGGTACAGAAGGTAAGTGTAAGATATATTCCTAATTTCGTCATGTTAGTATGATTAGTAGTTGATTATATGAGAAAAGTTAATTTTTCTTCTTTCTCAATAGGTGCGGAATTAATTCCGCACCTATTGAGAAATTAATACAGCACCTTGAGCTTTTCCTCCAGATCTTGCTTTACTTCTTCTTCTACTTCCTGTGAAAGCATCATTTCTTCAAACTGCTCTACCGCACGCGTCTCCTCAAATTCTATCATCACTTCTGCCAATGTCAATTGCACAATGGGATTATCCTGGTGAGGAATGGCTCTTAATAAAAGTTCCCGCATTTCCGGATGATCAGAAAAATATACCATGGTCTCAATGGCTGCCAGCCTAACATTGACGTTGGGGTCATTGAGTACCGTCTGGTTCAATGCCTGAATGACAACTTCATTGATCCGCTTTTCTTCCTTAAGCCCCTGTACTATGCCCAAACGCTCAGTGGCAGAGGGATTTGACACAAAATCCAGGTATTGCTGGAGTGCAATCTGATTTTGATTACTACCATTTGGAGTAATACGGATCGCATCGTTTCCCACAAACAGCCCGATCGTAAGCCCGAGAATAAATACCGCCGCTACCAAACCATAGCGCAATCCTCGGCTCCAGGTATTTCTGTTTTCTCCTACCCCCAGAAATGATTGTTTCTGCTCATAGTCCATCAACATATGATAAAAATTTGCATGCATATGCGGACCGGGTTCAGGGATAGCTAGCGTTTCCATATCCTCCCAAACTGATACGGTTTCCCGAATCACCTCTGAGCATTGGGGAAATGCCAGATATAATTTTTCAAGTTCAGCAGGACTTGGTTTACCCTGCTCCAGGGATGCCATTAACGCATCCAAGGCCTCCTCACAATGTTTTTTATCGTTCATAATCTGCTGTTTTCTGCTTGTTGAATAATGTATTTTAATTCTTCCAACCCCCGCTTGATCCTCGACTTAACTGTATTTTCCGTACAACCCGATATCGTGGCAATTTCCTTGTATTTCATCCCCTGATAGCGACTTAACACAATTGCATCGCGCTTCTCTGGAGAAAGCTTTTCCAGCGCTTGTCTGAGCATCCTTTTTCTCTCGTCATCAATCATTTCCTCTTCTGCATTTCTATCATCGACCTGCCTTTCCTGGACTCCTACCGTTTCGTGTATATAGAATATCTGTTCTTTCCGTTGTAATACATCCAGCCACACATTTCTGGCAATGGCATACATCCAATAGATGAATTTGCCCGTACCTTTGAACGTGGAACGGTATTTCAGCATTCGGTAAAAAACGATTTGCACCATATCCTCACTTTTGGCTCCATCATGGGTCAAACGATAGAAATAGCCAAATAAATCGCGATGGTAGCGTTCGTAGAGCAGGCTGAGCTTACTTACATCTCCTGCCTGCACCTTTTTCATTAAGTATATGTCTTCGGGTTGCTTCAAGGTAAATGGTATTTCGCACGGAGAAACCGCAGTTTTTCAGAAAGGTTGCATGTTGAGGGATTTTTATTTTTTTGTCATCATTTCCACCCCTGTCCAATCATCTGTAACTCCATTTAGCAAGTGTATTTTGCTATTTTCCAGGAATCTACGTGTAGTAATATCCTCTGGCAGTTGTTCCAATACTTCATCAAATCTGTGGGCGGCAGCAGCAAAATCGCGCTGATAGTATAAAGCGATTCCCTTTTCGAGTGCAGAGCAAGTTTTCGCTTTCTTCTGCTTCAGCAATTCTTCATCTCCTCCAAAGGCGTCATATATATCTAATGGGATGTGTTTCCCTTTGACCTGAACCTTTCCAAGGTACCTAATATCTGGAATAGTACGTATCTCTTCGGAGTGAATACATGATCCACTTACGATCACATTCACGCCATAATATTTTGTCAATCCCTCCATCCTCGCTGCCGTATTAACGGTATCAGATACTACTCCCGCCTCCATACGAAGGGTATCTCCGATGATACCCATCATCAAGGAGCCTCGATGCATTCCTATACCAATTCGGATGGGCACTTCCCCTTTTGAAGATCGATCTTCATTGAATTTTCTCACCTTGTGTAGTATCGTAACCGCTGCTTCGATAGCCCCTGAGCCCTCCTGCGGGAACAAGGCCATTATCCCGTCTCCATAGTATTGATTTACAAAACCCTTATAGTCCTGAATGATGGGCCCTACATGACCAAGATACTCATTGAGAAAGTGAAAATTTTCCTGAGGAGTCATCTTTTCCGATAGGGTAGTGTAAGAACGTATATCGATAAACATCACAATCACCTCTTTTTCGACCCCTTCCCCCAAACTCACATCCAATACACTTTCATGCCCCAGAGACTGTATGAATTCATGGGGAACAAACCGACCAAAAGCAGTATTGATTTTGGATAGCTCTCGATTGAGGGCCTCTTGTGCTTCGCGTTTTTCGCGTTCTGCTTCCAATTTTTTACGCTCAGATTCTCTCATACGATACCCTAGCCCCATCGAGAAAAAGTATATTTCCAACACAATCGTAGACAGAAAGATCACAAAGGTATATTTCAACCCATAGATATGACCCAAAACAGCCAGAGATAGTCCGATGGTAATGACAGAAGCAGAACCGCCAACAAAAAAATATGCCAGGCGGGATCGAGTACGCAATAATCTAGCAAACAATACCAAGGTCAGAATTACATCAGTAAAAAAAGACAGGAATTCCAGTTGAAGCGCAACAACAAGATTAAAGCTTATGGCAATGATCAAATGTGTAATTCCCAGTAGCAAGAGTTTGACAATCAGATATCTTTCAATCCATATATCCCATTTGGGAATCAAATGTTGAGTATCGAGAAAGCTTCTCCCAAACGAAAAATAAAAGACATTGATCATACCAAAGGCCAGGAAGGCTAAATGTTGATGGTAGCGATAGGAGATCCATGGTGGAGTTTGAAGCGGCCCCACTGTATACAGAACGAATATAGCAATACACAATAGATAACACGCATAATAGAGATACGCCCGAAACCTGACGGTAAAAAATAGTACCAGATTATACAGGATCATGACCCAAAAAATCCCCTGAAAGAATAGAATAATATTTTTCCGAGGATTTAGATCCAGTGTATTCCAATAGACCCTATCGTATAGATTCAAGTCAATCAGAGGGGGATTATGGTCAATTTCATGTACTTTCACATACAACGTGACAGTTTCCTGTGGAGCCAAAGTGAGGGGAGCATTGGCCTGATGATTCCGGGTAAAAGGTTTGAGTCTGGCAGGGGTATATTTCCCGGTCTGGAACTGTATATCCTGCCGTTCTCCCTGAATAAAATACGTTACAAAACCTGTTGGAGGATTGTTTAACATCCAATGGGTAGTATCGCTACGCATATTTTTGAGGGCAACCTTCGCCCAGTAGGTATAGTTGTGAGATAAGGGTAGAGAGAGTTGTTTAAAAGGAATGAAATTTTCTCTGGCAATCGCAGAAACATCATCGAACGTTGCGGTTTGCGAAGAGTCAACCCACACGACCAGATTGCCATTAAGTTCATACTGATTTTGATATTTTACATTAACCTGTGGAATATCAGCAGCATATCCTATTTCCCAGATAAACATACAAGTTAACATCAGCAAGAATACGTGCTGTGGATGGTATCTCTTCATGTAAAGCTTGCTCAGTCTAATGAAAAGATACGAAATAATTGTATGGGTTGGAAGAAATTTAAACGCTTGGAATCCTCCCCATTACCCCGTATTTTCAGAATTAAAACGACTAACCCTACGTGTGTGAATAGTGTGAAACAATTACTTGTGTATCTATCCTTGATAAGTGGATGGCTAATTTGTCCTATACAAGCACAAGAAGTACCCTTTAGCAAAGGCGTTAACCTGACACAATGGTTCCAGGAGCCTTCGGCCAGGCAAATACAGTTTAGTAAATTTACCCGGGAGGACATTGAAGAGATCCAAAGTCTCGGTTGCGATGTTATCCGATTGCCGATCAATCTACATTTCATGACTGATGGAGCCCCTGATTATATCATTGATCCCTTATTTTACAGCTTTCTCGATCAGGTAGTTGATTGGACGGAAGAACTAGGCATACATCTCATTCTAGACAATCACACTTTTGACCCGGCAGTCAGTACCGATCCCAATATTGGAGAAGTCCTGGTGAAGGTATGGTCCCAAATGGCTAAACACTACAAAGATCGATCGGATTTGATCTACTATGAGGTGCTCAATGAGCCACATGGTATTGACGACGCATTGTGGGGAACTATACAGGGAGAAGTCATCGAAGCTATTCGCAATGAAGATACCCGACACACAATTGTCGTTGGAGGAGCAGACTGGAATAGCTATAGGACGCTGGAGCGGCTTCCTCGCTATGAAGATGATAACCTCATCTATACCTTTCATTTCTACGATCCCTTTCTATTTACGCATCAGGGAGCTACCTGGACTTCTCCCTCTATGCTTTCACTAGCCGATGTACCCTTCCCTTATGAAGAGGAACGAATGCCTGCACTGCCCGCCGATTTACTGGGTACCTGGGTAGGGTTTAATTACCTGAGTTACCCCAGCGAAGGTACAGTTACAAGGGTCCAGTCTTTGTTGGATATCGCTGCGAGGTTTCGAGATGAAAGACAGGTCCCTGTATTCTGTGGAGAAATGGGTGTATTTAAACCCAATAGTCAGGAAGATGACCGGGTATTGTGGTATGAAGAAGTAAGGTCCTATCTAGATGAAATAGACATAACCTGGACGATGTGGGACTATCAAGGAGGTTTCGGAGTATTTGAAAAGGGCAGTAATGAATTGTTTGACCACGATCTCAACCTCTCATTATTGGAGGCATTGGGATGGGAAACACCTCCACAGACGGAATTTAAACAAATTCCAGAAGGTACGGGATTCCCAATATACCAGGATTTCATAGAGCAAGATGTATTTGAATCTAGTTACCTGTCGGGACAACTAGACTACTATTCCCAGGATTTACCGAATTATGGAGAGTTCTGTATTAGGTGGAGTGATGCAGAACGTTTTGGTATTATTGGCCTCGACATGATCCCGAATAAGGACCTTTCTGTGTTGGTAGAAGAAAACTACGCGCTAGACCTGATGATACGTGGCGACCAGCCGGGAACTTCTATCGATATACGATTTTTGGATTCACAGATTGCAGGAACCGATGATCTTCCCTGGAGAATGATCTACACTATCGATGAAGGAAATGTTGTATGGGATGGACGCTGGCATCATCTACATATCCCATTGAAAGATTTCAATGAAGGAGGTGCCTGGGATGGAGTTTACTATGATCCCATCGATGCTTTTGACTGGGCAGCGATAGATCGAATGGAATTTGTAGCAGAACACCATCCACTAGACGAGATTAGCATATGGATAGATCAGATTCATATTACCAATCGGGATACTGCGCAAGTACTTGAGACCCGTGTATTTTCCGACACTCCTACCTCTTTGCAAGATGTAGTAAAAAGACAGGTTCAGATATACCCCAACCCCGTTCAAGATGTATTACAGGTGTATTCTCAAATTTCCCAACCACTCACAGTAGAACTGACAGACCTTTTGGGTAAAGTTTATCAACATCAAATGCTTTCTTCACATACCCCATTTCATGTGGGAGCATTAGCGCCTGGGATGTATCTGGTAGTCATTAAGCATAAGGATCAGGTATTGAGATTAGAAAAAATCATTAAACAATAACCCATGTGTAAGAGCAAAAACATTCTGCTATCTATTACTCTCTATTGCTGTACCTTAACAGCTTTTTCTCAATCCTTTCATCCCAACAAGGATTCGCTTATCACCTACATTCAACAATTACAAGAAGTATTTGAAACTCCGGGGCTATCTGTAGCCATTATCCAGCATGATTCAATGATCTTTACCTATGGCTCAGGAACCCGAACCATGGGAAAAGATGAAGCGGTAAATGCAGAAACCATTTTTGCCATTGGATCTATCTCCAAGTCATTTACTTCAGTCGCGTTAGGTATACTTGTGGATGAAGGAAAACTGACATGGGATGATCGGGTTATTGATCATCTCCATTATTTTGAACTATACGATCCTTATGTCACGCAGAACTTTACCATCAGAGACCTTCTCACGCATAGAAGTGGTCTTAAAAGTGTAAGTGGAGGAACCCTTTGGTATGGATCGGATCTTAGCAGAGAGGAAGTCATTCGTGGATTGAAGTATTTGGACCCTGTATCAAGCTTCAGAACCATACCCGCTTATCAAAATGTGATGTTTGTTGTTGCGGGAGAAATTGTGGCCAAAGTGAGTGGGATGAGCTGGGATGATTTTGTCAAGGAAAGAATATTAGAACCATTGGGGATGAATAGGACACTGAGTAGATATGAACACATTATCAATACCCCAAATACAGCCACTCCTCATACGCGTACACCTCAATGGGAGCTGATTTCAGTTCCCCATCGCAATCATGATAATATTGCCGCCGCAGGATCAATGTACTCTACTGTGTCGGATATGACTTCATATATTCAACTATATTTACACAAAGGGGTTGTAAACGAAGATACGATCGTAAGTGAAGCAGTGATTGACGAAATACTCACTCCTCAATTTCACTTCCGAAGGAATTTTCCATTTGTTTTTAATAAATTCACATCATACGGATTAGGTTTTTGGTTAACACCTTTCAAAGAACACACCATCGTCAATCACAGCGGAGGTGTAGATGGAATGGCGGCCAATATGTGGATGATCCCCGAAAAGGAGTTGGGTTTTATCATTCTTTCCAATAAAGATAAAGAACCTACCACGCTTCTATTGGCGATGTATCTTATCGGGAATATGTATGGAGAAAACTACGACCTGCTGGATATCGTCTCTGATAATCGAGCTAATGTCAAAGGAGAGGAGTTGAGTGCGTTAAAGATGCGGGAAGAACAACGAGATAAGTCATCTCAGCCATCCTTATCCCTAGATAATTATGCGGGGAACTATAAAGATGAAATGTATGGTGAAATATTAGTTACTTCTCAATCTGGGGAATTGACCCTTTCCTTTTCCAGAACCCCCTCTTTTTCAGGCAGACTCTCGCATTGGCAACACGATACTTTTATGATCCACTGGAATGATCAAATGATCCCTCCGGGCTTCATTACATTTTCCCTAAACGCTCAAGCTGAAATAACTGGCTTTCAAATAGAACAACCTAATCTATTGGACGTAGATTTTACGGAACTGGATATTTATAAAGTACAGGAATAATATGGAGCAACAGCTTACCGCACTTCCCTCCAGTAATTTGGAGTTTTTATCTACACTAAAAGAAAATAATAACCGAGAATGGTTTGAAGCTAATCGGGGATGGTATGAGAGGGAATTAGCACATATCAAAGCATTTACTCAGTCGATTGTTACCCGAATGCAGGCACATGATCAGATCGAAAAATTGAAACTCTATCGCATTTACAGAGACATTCGTTTTTCCAAGGACAAAACTCCCTATAAAACTGGATGGAGTGGAAGTATGAGTCGTGCTACACAACAGCTTAGAGGGGGGTATTATTTTGCTATCTCACCAGATCAAGGATTGGTGGGAGGAGGATTTTACAATCCCAATAAGGAAGACATGAAACTCATCCGAGATAAGATAGCAGTAGATGATCAACCGCTTCGTACGATTATTGCCGACCCCACATTTCAACTGTATTTTGGAGAATTACGAGGGGATAAAGTCAAGACCGCACCAAAAGGATTTTCCAAGGACCACCCAGCCATAGATTTAATTAGACATAAGCAATTCGTAGTTCGAAGACTATTTACACAAGATGAAATCCTGGATGAGGGCTTCCTCGATCAAATCATTGAAACCTATCTGGCTGTCCGGCCCTTTTTCGATTATATGAGTGAGGTATTGACCACAGATATGAATGGTGTTCCGCTATATGAGGATTAATCACCCTCTGTAATTTCAGCAAGTCGCACAGGGCGATTCTCTTTAACAGATTTTGCTGCCGCCAGGGCAATGGCAGTAGCCTGATATCCATCTTCTGCGCCGGTAGGTACGGGCAGATCTTCTTTAAGGATTTTGACAAATTCCTGTATTTCACGAAGATAAGCATCTTCATATCGATCCATGAAAAAATTCAAGGCGCGAGCGTGATGACTTCCCTCCTGATTGAACCAATAATGTCTGTCGAGACGTTGGTTGTCTACACCTACCATTCCTTCCGTACCAAATACTTCCACTCGCTGATCATACCCATAAGTGGTCTTTCTGCTGTTATCGATCTGCGCATACACTCCATTTTCAAAGGTGAGTGTGGTGACAGCCGTATCGTAATCCCCAATTGACTCCAATTTGGGATCTATACGTATCTGCGCCTTAGCATATACCTCTACGACTTCAGATGCGATCAAAAATCGGGACATATCAAAATCGTGTACCACCATATCGAGAAATATACCACCAGATTGTTGTGCAAATTCGAAAGGTGGGGGCATGGGATCTCTACTGGTGATCTTCAGGATATGTGGCTCTCCAATTTTACCTGCGGCCACTTGCTGTTGGACTGATTGAAAGTCGCGATCAAAGCGCTTCTGAAAAGCCAACATTAATTTTACACCTTGAGCTTTCGCCAGTTGATCCACCTCTCTGATGACAGACAATGACTGATCTAGTGGCTTTTCGCAGAAAATCTGTTTCCCTGCCTGGATAAATTTCCGCAAATATTCTGCATGGGTAGTTGTAGGGGAACACAATGCAATGGCATCTATAGTAGGATCATTGACTGGCTCATCTGCATGTTCATAGATCTCCTTCACTCCCATCCTAGCAGCAAACTCTCTTCCCTTCTTGTTAGGACTTACTGCAACGACTTCTACCTCAGGACAATGCTGAACCAGATTTTTGAGATGTATTTCACCTATACGCCCAACTCCTATGACCGCAATTTTTAATGATGGGTTCATGATTTCTACTATTAATTATCCAGATAAGCCTGAGAATCAAATACAAATACTTCTGATGGAGTATGTGCATCCAAAAATATCTGTTTCATTTGATCTACAATTTCGGGATGCTCATTCGCAACATTATTACTTTCTGAAATATCCTCTGCAAGATTATACAATTCGATGGGACCATCTGGATCTTTGAGATAATCGTATTTTACGGCTTTCCATTTCTCCTTTCTTACAGCGACTCTTCCCCCTCTTTCGTGAAATTCCCAATATAGATATTCATGCTTGGGTTGTACGCCCTCACCTAGCAAGGTAGGGACCATGGATATGCCATCTATTTCTTCAGGAATGGATGCTCCAGATAATTCTGCAAAGGTTGGAAATAGGTCCCAGAATGCTGATATATGCTGAGATTCAGATCCGGGTTCTATATGCCCTGGCCAGTAAGCAATGGTAGGGACACGGATTCCTCCCTCATACAAATCTCGCTTGTATCCTTTCAGAGGGCCATTACTATCAAAGTAATCGGGGTCAGCACCTCCCTCCAGATGAGGTCCATTGTCAGAACTAAATACGATAAGCGTATTTTGAGCTAGTCCCAATTCCTCCACTTTATCCATAATTTCTCCTACCTGCTCATCTAGTATATGAATCATGGCAGCAAATGCAGCATGTGTTTCAGGCTGAGACTCATAGGGTCCTTGTCGATACTTTTCTCCCTCATCATATCCATTATAGGCTTTTTCTGGTTCAAACTTTCCGCGATACATTTCCATATATCTCTCAGGGGCAGCAAGCTCTGCATGAGGAATTACTGAGGGAACAAAAAGGAAAAAACTGGTATCCCGATTTGCTTCAATAAATTGAAGGGTCATCTCCTGAATTAGCTCTGGAGCATACACGCCTTTATTCTTTCCCTCATTCTCCGTTATCTCTATCCGCTCTTGATTATGCCACAAGTGTCTGGGGTAATAGTGATGAGCAAAACGTTGACAATTGTATCCATAAAATTCATCCACTCCCTGCATATTGGGGTCTCCTTCAGAACCTGGATACCCTAGCCCCCACTTCCCAAATACTCCGGTTATATAACCCTGTTCTTTGAGCATTTCTGGCAGCGTATACGTATCAGCAGGAAGAGGATGTTGACCTTCAGGCCGTACCTCTTTATTGCCTCTTACAGGTGTATGACCTGTATGCATCCCAGTCATTATGGCCGACCGGGAAGGTGCGCATACCGTACTTCCTGAATAATGCTGAGATAAAAACATGCCATTAGCAGCCAGTCTGTCAATATTAGGCGTGGTAAATTTCGTTTGCCCGTTGAAGCTAAGATCTCCATATCCCAAGTCATCAGCCAGAATAAAAATAATATTAGGCTTGGCTAAAGCGGGTGATTCGCCTTGAGGAGAGTTGGACGGAGCGGAACATGCAGCAAGTAATAATATCGCCATCAGGTGGTATACATTCATAAAAAAATCGCTTTATTGTAAGGTAGAGCCTATGGACGCATTTGAAATTAAGACGGGTGAATCAGTAATACAATATTTTTGTCAAAAAAACTGTCTAGAATTCCTTGCATATGAATAAACAAGACCTCATCAAAGAATTGACAACTGCTACTCAACGCTGGATAACTGCAGTATCAAACATAACAGACGATGTGTTTAATCGCCGCCCTTCAGAAAGGGATTGGTCTGCACGTGAAATCATGGAACACATCAGTATTATAGATATCTCGACCTATAGGATGATAAAAAGTGATCAATCCATTCCCACAGAAAGAGATTCCAAAGCAAAGTTTTCACATATAGAAGAAGAGTTTTTGAATTTTGACAAAAAATTTTCTGCCTGGGGACCTATTATTCCTCCTACTGAGCATAAATCTATACATGAGATGGTAGAAAAGTTTAAAGGTGTCAGAGAAAAACTCATCCATCATACACAGATCCAAGATCTCAATCTCACCTGCACCGAATTCTCCCATCCTCTTTTTGGCACCATGACAAGGTATGAGTGGGTACATTTTGTGAATGTTCACGCACAACGGCACTTTAGGCAGTTGGAAAACACGTTGAATTATTCCGATAATCTCAAGGGATAGACTTGAAGTGCTACCCCTTAAGATTACTGAGCCAACTGCGCCTCCCAATGCTCAGATAGCCAAACTTGTTCGGGTACCCATTCGGGATGAGCTTTGGCCCAATCTGGTTCAGGAAACATTCTCAACCGGGAATATCTGGGATATGTCTCCCATATATCTCCATTTTCCAAAACACGAGGATCTTCCGTCTGAGCTAAATATGCTTGCATTTGGTCGCTGAGAATAGCTTCATCAATGGCATATTCCTCCTTACCAGCCAAATTATTTAAACAATAAGGGTCCACTGTAATATCAAACATTTCAATGGCCGGACGTCGCGCGACAGCTAGGTCTAGATATTTACCATATAGGGAATCTTCACTGTGATCGACCATAAATTCCAGGGTGGGGCAGGCATCTATATCGTGATAAGCATCATGCATGGGTCCTAACTCCTCATTTTTCACCTGTTCAGTGGTAGGATAATTACCTGTACCTATTTTCTGGGGCGCTCCGGCAGGCCATCTCTCAGGTTTAAAATTGTGAATGTATAAGTACTGATGTGTTCTCAAGGCTCTTTGAGGATAAGATAGAGAATGATATCTGACTGAAGAATGCCGCTCACGTGAAGAAAAAATACCCGTTCTACTCGAATCTACAATACCTTCTTGTTCAGAAGTCAGAATATTCATTAAGCTCTTTCCCGCCATAGGGTATGTACCAGGATGCTCCACATTAGCCGCTTCCAGGATGGTAGGTGCGAGATCAATGAACCCCACCAGATCATCTACTACCCTTCCAGAAGGGACTTTTTCACCCCATCTCACCGCCATTGGAACATGAATACCATACTCATAGGTATTAGCTTTGGCTCTTGGAAAAGCCATTCCATTATCTGATGTAACAATGATTAACGTGCGCTCTAATTCTCCAGCTTCCTCCAACAGTTGAATAGCTCTTGCCAAATGATTGTCAAACCATTCTATTTCATAGCAATAATCCAGTATATCACTGCGAATCTCTTCGTGATCGGGGAGAAACTCAGGAACTTCTACATCCTCCAGACGCTTCCCATGTTCTATTCCTATCCCTTTTTTAAAACTTCTATGGGGTTCATGTGTTCCTAACCAAAAACAAAAAGGAGCATCTTTGGGACGTTCATCCAAAAATGCTTCAAAGTTTTTCGCATAGTCTTTATTATTAATTCCCTCTGGTGCATCCAACTGAAAAGAATCCCAGGAAGGACCCGCAGGATTTTGCGTTCTACCTGAAATCTCATAATTACCCGGCCCCCATCCTTTCCCAGTATACCCTGTAAAATATCCTGCCTTTTCCAGTAAGGTTGGAAATGTTACATAGCTCGTATCAAAGTAACTCGCATGCGTACCAGCAGCACCGATCTGCCAGCAGTTCCTCCCGGTTAGTAAGGCCGCTCTGGAAGGGCTACATCCTGGAGAAGCAGCAAATGCCTGAGTAAAGAGTATGCCCTCCCTGGCAATTTGATCAAATCCAGGCGTCTGAACGGTAGGATATCCATAAATAGATGTATGTGGATAAGACTGATCATCAGAGATGACTAACAAAATATTGGGCCTGGGGTCCTCTGTTCTGGTGGAGTCAACCGAATCACAAGCTATGAATAGTATAGGGATAATATATATCAACCAATTTTTCCTAGGTAGTAGTTCGTTCATATGTCAAAAAATCTCGGGTTATATGGATAAGAATTAAATTCCATTAACTAAAATGTTCCTAACTTAGGTGATTGCTCTTCCCAAATGATAGGTAGTACTGATAGGTAGTAGGTATACCCTTTGTCTGGATTTCCCTGAAAGAATAAATAGAGCTTCCCATCATCATCTTGAAATACCCCCGGATGCCCTGATTCTGTTTCGTTCCAGCTACCCTTAGTTCCCTTTGCTAAAAAGGGTTCCTTATACACCCTTTTCCAATTGATCCCATCCTTGCTTCTTGCCAACCCTATTTGCTGCCCTTCATGATTGTACGCTCCTGCATAGAACATATAATACATTCCATCCTTTTCAAATATCGTTGCTGCTTCTATACAATTCATTTCCCACGCTAATTCGGGCTGAAGCAATGGCTTTGCACTCCGTTGATGCCACAATTCTCTCCTGTAGTCAGATCTAAGGGGTGCAGAAGAGACCCCTAAAAATTGCTGTTGATAATCTTGATCTCTGGTAGCCCAGTACAATAGTAAGGAATCACCCACGGGATATACTTCGGCATCTATTGCTCTCCCAATGTTCCAATCCCCGGTAGGTGCAAAAATCGGATTTGTAGGATTCCTGTGAAAGTTTTCGCCATCGGTAGTCCACATATGACAAATCGCGTCCTTTTCTCTATTACCATATGTCTGATAAAAAATGTGAAGGGTATCCCTTATAACTATAGCTTCTGGAGCACAAAGCCCCTTTTGCTCATAAGGAGCGTCAGGAAGAATTTCCCCAACTGTTTTCCAGCTTGTTAGGTCCTCACTTTTCGCAACACCAATATGCCAGCCATTGCGTATATCTTCAGGAGGGTTTTCATAAGGAGGAATAGAGTGAAACATCCAATAGGACCCTTTATACTTGATTACAGCAGGGTCCTTGGCATAAGGGCGACCTTTACGTGTTTCATGACGAAAGAGAATAGGTACATTTATTTTCTTTGAAGTTAGGACTCCTAGTTCTTCAGAAGAAACAGAAAATACTGTCCCATGTCGGATTCCTTCAGGCATAGAAAGTTGATCAGATCTATCTACCCAGGCATTTCCATCTGAAGATGTCAATACTCCGAAAGCCCCCTTTCTGTATTTATCAAAATACACATGCCATGAATCAACTACTTTTATTGCTGTGGGACCTTCTGCCCAGTACGATCCTGTAATAGGAGTCGTTTCATCCTCATAAGGCCCTGTCAACTGATCGGAATAAGCAATACGAATATTTTTTTCGGCTGTAGGATAACGCGTTTCATTTTTAAGGAACATGGCATATTTACCGTTCATCCTGACGATGGACCCGTCGATCACATTAAATCCTGGTTCATATAGAAGTTGGGTAGGCGAAAATGTTTTAAAATCATTAGTGAGGGTGTAATACATGCGATGATTATATCCATTATCTCCACTTTTATCGGTCTTCGGGAATCTTCCGGGAATAGTGCTAGACCAGTAAATCATAAATTGCTGAGAAGACCTATCGTAATATATTTCAGGCGCCCAGCAGTTGCGAACGTCTGGTTCATGCTCCATTACAGGTATCGCTTTTTGAGGTGACCAATCTATCAAATTATCTGAGCTTGCATAGCCTATGGTTTGGCCTTGCCATGACGTGGTCCATACCATGTGAAAGCGTCCATTGGGACCTCTTGTAATACAGGGATCACGCATTAACACACTCTCTCCCACCAAAGGTTGGAGAAAAGATCTTCCCTCATTGAGCGCATTCCATTGAAATCCATCTTTGCTGTAAGCAAGATGTAGCCCACTTTCACCATTGTGTTTAAAATAAGAAAATAGATAAACAGAATCCTGATTAGGTTGGCTATGAACTATTTGAGGAGAAAGACTTATGATAGCAACCCAAAGTACAATCAAGGTTCTTACCCCGAAAGAACACATGAATGCGCTATACATGTATACAAAAGCAAAAAATAACATTGTTAGAAAATATACCGATTATTTAATCGTAAGTCAATTGATCTCTATAGATCGTCATGCGATGTATCTCTTCATTATCAATATTGAAGATTCTATACTGAACCTGGGGATTATCCCGTGTCGTATCGAATTCCAGCATCCCAAAAGAGCAAGTCTGGTTATAACCAAACAAGGAACCTGGCATGATACGATGGGTGTGAACATTGGTCAACTTTGAACTCATGAGATCAAAGAAGTCATAGCCATTGGGCCTTTCTATCCTCCATGCATCTGAACGATGTCTATCGGCAGAAATCAATACTACCCCTTCGATTTGATGTTCTTCAATAAAAGAAAAAATTTCTTCCCTTTCTTCAGGATGTCCATCCCAGGTATCGAGGCTTCCAGGCTTCGTATTCATGGCCCACGGGACAGAGGAAGCAATTACCTTAAATGTGCCCTTCGAAGCTAATAACTTATCTTTAAGCCATCGTTTTTGAACTTCCCCCAACATTGAAGCACCTTCTTTTTCAGGATCATCCCTATAATAACGGCAATCCAGCATGATGAAATCCACATCACCCATAGAAAAGTCAAAGTAACATCCAGGATGTGATTCGCCACCACCATAGTAGGGATTGAGCCATTGATGTTTGAAAACATCCAATACTTCTCGCTTCCAGTAGGGCTCGTCAATTGCAGGGCCTCCTCTTTCGTCGTTGTAAGTAAAATCGTGATCATCCCATATCGCATAAATGGCAGTTTCTGCAGTAAATCGTCGAAATTCGGGGCGGCTCTGTCTTCTGTAATAACAATATTTTTGTGTAACAGGCCGTTCAGGATGATCGATATAGACATTGTCCCCCAACAATAAGAATAATGACATATCATGGGTATGTAAGGTATCCCACATTCGCTCAAACCAGGGAGTATACCCTGCCCCCCCTGAAAATCCCATTCGAAAAACGGAGGGTGCTCCCTTCTGTGCTGACGTATTAAATTCATATGTCTTTTCATAGGGAATTCCATCTACTGACAATTGATAAAAATAAGTCGTACTCGACTGAAGACCAGATACTTGTATTACTACTGTATGTTCCAGTTCAGGGCTTGTGCTAGCCTGAGAAGAAGCAACTACTGAATCGGGATCATTCATGTCATACACATTCACCACAATTTCGGCTGGATTTTCTGTTCTTACCCAAACTGCCATCCCTTCATTAGTCAACTGTCCGAGCATGGGACCATGTACTAACAGATCTTGAGCTGCTTGATATGCAATCTTTTTAAACTCATCTGAAGCTAGTAGTGGTGTAAGTAAATCCCCAAGTCCAGAGGTAAATCGCCCCAAAGGTAAGCCAGCTTCTAGCGCCATTCGGGTATATTCCAGTGCTTTTTCAATATTTCCTCGCTTCGTTTGCAATACACTCATGGCAAAATATCCTTCTTCGTCTTCAGGGTACAGCTCAAAGTATGTCTGAAGGAAATTATGTGCATCGTCCAAGTATCCCGCTTCAATTTCGGCTATCGTCTCCCGGTTCAAACGCTTATATTGAATATCAGTCGCAGGATTTCTTCTTTGCTGTCTTAATTCCGTACGAGTAAATGGAGGGGGTGGAGGAAATTGGGTGAAAAGTGTAGCTACATCCTGTTCGGGATATACTACGAAGCCGGATATGGGATATAGATTTCCCTCTACATCTGAATCCTGATTGATATATTCCCAAACAACCTCTCCTTCTGTTGTCAATTCTCTTAAGGTGTGACGTTCTCGTTGATTGGACAAACGATGACCATTTTCCAGTATTACTTCATTTACTTTCTCTTTTTCTATTGGATCAAGTTCTGCTGCTGCTCGATCTTCCCATTTCCCACTGACAGATAACCAACCTATTTCTCCGTTTGATAGATCCACCTGTAATTGACCTGCACTATTTATGCGGGCTGATTTCCATAATCCCTTAGCCGGATTCGACCAGGAATATATACACCTTCCGCTTGTATCCACGAGATGAGCCGTAGACAAATCCCCTATGGTAACGAGCCTGAAACCCTCATCACATTTCTCGGGATTAATGAAAGTTACCCCTGTTTTTTGTCCACATACACTGATGCAGATATTGGAGATAACCACAAAAAGTATCCAGGTTTTATACACGTTGATCATTGTAGCTAATAAAATTAATGGTTGTTATTTATCTCTAATCCCGTACGTTGAGCCCACGCATACCATTTCTGCGACATTGCTTCTACTCTTTCAGGATATTTCCATGCAAGATTTAGGGTTTCTGTATGGTCCTGTTTAAGGTTAAACAGTTCCCATTCCTGTATTCTCCGATCCCACACCAATTTCCAATCCATATTCCGCACTGCTCGATTCTTATAAAATTCCCAAAATAAATATTCATGTCCTTCTCTTTTATCTCCTGTCAATATGGGCAACAACGACTTTCCTTCCAAAGGCAATAATGTATGCGCTCCGTATGTCTTTGGATAAGACGTTCTGGTGATCTCTCCAAAAGTTGGCATAATATCTATGATATGCCCTACCTCTCGGGTGATGGTATCGGCAGGTATTACTCCTGGCCACCACGCAATGAATGGAGTATTGACTCCTCCCTCATTCATCCATGACTTGTACCTTCTAAAAGGTGTATTTTGTACCCATCCCCAGGCAGGACCTACTGCAACATAATCATTGGCTGGTCCGGGCGTCCTTTCCGAGGGATTTCTACCACCAGGCTCTTCAGCACACCCCCCATTATCCGAAAGAAACATAATCAGGGTATTGTTAGCTTCACCTGTAGCTTCCAGCGTTTCCATCAAACGAGCGAGATTTTGATCTACACAATCGATCATAGCGGCATATACAGCCATTCGCAAGTCTTCAAATGCTGTATCCGCGCCGCTCCAGGGGTATACTTCTGAATCAAAACCTGGCATGGGATACGTGTCAGGATCAATTAATCCCATATCTACCTGTCTCCGATATCGCGTTTGACGAAGCGCTTCCCAGCCTTCCGTATATTTCCCTCTATATTTTTCAATATCCTCAGGCTTTGCATGAAGCGGATAATGGGGTGCGGTATAACAAATATGTATAAAAAAAGGAGATTCAGACCGTGAGTATTTTTCGACGGCTTCAATGGCAAAATCTGTAAATGCATCTGTGGTATAATAGTCTTGGGGAAACTGAGAAATGCGCTCCTCATTATACCCAAAATATCGAATTCTATTTCCCTTATATGGTGGGTCCTGAATAGATGGATCAAAGAAATTACAACACCCATCTAGTAATCCATAATATTCATCAAATCCTCGATAGTAAGGATGACTGGTAGAATCACGTCCAAGATGCCATTTACCATAAAGCGCTGTATTATACCCAGCTAACTTCAAAAATTCACCAAGTGTAAGCATATTTTTTCTTAGCAACCCCCCGTTCTGATTATCTCTTCTGGGATAAAGACCTGTAGTTAAGGAGGCCCGTGTAGTTGTACACTTGGCATTGTTGTAGAACTGAGTAAAGCGCATGCCCTCTCTGGCTAGTCTATCTAAGGTAGGTGTATGTACCTCCCCTCCATAACACCCAATATCAGACCACCCCATATCATCCACCATGATCAGGATAATATTAGGTGGAGATTGAGTTTGCTGAGCATCTAACCTACTTGTCGGGTAACATGCCAGGATCAACAACATCCAGGCCCATGGTCTCTCTATGAATTGTATGTGTAAATATCCATTAGCTGAGGATAAAATTTGCAATAGCCTTTGGGGTAAATAATGGTACATGGATGCTTAATTAGGTTTGAGCATGTAACGATTGTGAATCTTTTATGGATATCAATAAAGCAGAATAGAGGAAGTCATGTATCCGACTTCCTCTCATATGATCGTGGTTAGCACCTTCCAGAGATTATACTCCTAAGGACCAACCATCCCTGTATTCGCGTTTCACAAATTGATTTGCGGGCTCAAAGTTTGTAATTCTCATATTCTCTCCATCCCACATGAGTCGCTTTCTTCCAGAGAATCTAGTTTGAGTTTCACCTGATGAGGTTTTATACTCTTCCAGATGGAAGAAACTTCTGATAGCAAGGTTACCCATCAATACAATTTCAGACAGCTTCCCAGCATAGTCAAAGTCCGAACTAGGTGTAGGGCCATCTTTTATGCCTTCTACCCATGATCTTTGATGATTGACCTTTACACGAGGAATCGTGGGTTCAGGCTCTTTGAAGTAATCCATCATGCTTGTGGGCAGTAAGCGAGGATTACGTGCGTACGTACCACACATAATCTTTCCTTTATCTCCTACAAAAATAACTCCACCACCACTATCTCCCATTTGTTCATCATCTTTAAGTTCTTCAGGTCTCCATGGCATGAGCCCCCCATCATACCAGGTAAGTGTTACTGGAGGCATTTCCCCTCTATCCGGGAATTGGAATCGGATCATAGATGAATTTGGTGGACTTTCGTCATAGGTATACTCCTGCCAGTTTTCAGTATAGGTAGAGGCAAAAGCTTCAACACTCTGTGGGTATCCTAATTTGAGCGCTCTTACAGCTGGGTCCATAATATGACAAGCCATATCCCCAAGGGCTCCAGTACCAAAATCCCACCAACCTCTCCAACTGAATGGGAGATATGTTGAATGAAAAGGACGGTAGGGTGCAGGTCCTAGCCAAAGATCCCAATCCAGTGTTTTAGGAACATCCTGGGTTTCCTTGGGTCTTTTCAATCCTTGAGGCCATACCGGACGATTGGTCCAGGCATGTACTTCGCGAACCTGCCCGATTACACCTGCATTGATCCATTCCTCTATCCTACGAATATCATCTCCCGAACTACCCTGATTACCCATTTGTGTAACGATGTTGTATTTTTTCGCAGCTTCTGTTAACATTCGTGCCTCATATACATTATGAGTAAGCGGTTTTTCTACATACACATGTTTCCCCAATTGCATACAAGGCATTGCAGCTACAGCATGAAAATGATCGGGTGTTGAGATCATTACAGCATCGATATCATTTCCCATTTCATCCAGCATGTTGCGGAAGTCCTTGTATCGCTTGGCGTTGGGATACTGCTTATAAGTCCCTGCAGCACGTTCATCATCTACATCACATAGTGCTACCACATTTTCTATCGTTTCCATCGTCTCTCCATTCAGGCCACTTGCTGCGCGAAGGTTGCTATTTCCTTTACCTCCTACACCAATACCTGCGATGTTGAGTTTATCACTGGGAGCTATATATCCCGGTCCGCCCAGTACAAAACGAGGAACGATCATAAAACCACTCGTTGCCAATGCTGAAGCCGTCAAAAACTTCCGTCTACTGAGTGATTGGGTCTTGTCTTGTCGCTTATTTTCCTTTTCTTTCATGGTAAAGCGGTTAGTTGTTCCAATAATTCTGATAATTCATTGACTTTATCTGTATGTTCTAGATATACATTTTCTGACTCTGAAGGGTCATCCCCTAAATGATATAGCTGACCTTCAGCTTCACCTGGCTGAGGTTCGTAAGTATGAGGATCACTAAATCCTCCAGATCCTCTGTGGGGAATATATTTCCACAAACCGCTACGAACGGCTAACACTCCCCGGCTGGATTGCATGATCATGGATTCTCTAATGGGACTTTCCAAATCCATATCCAACAATGCAGGAAGCATATTCCTACTATCTTCTCCTTCTCCAGGGGCGAGTTCATCTTCCAGGATTGCAGCTGATGTTGCCATGAAGTCAGTGAGACTCATCAAATCATTTCGCATGATGCCTGAAGGTATTCTCTCAGGCCATCTGGCAATAAATGGGACTCTGTGTCCACCTTCCCAGATATCTGCCTTCATGCCTTTGTAAATATAAGCTGCTCGATGATTGTATTTCTCTATCATATCAGGTCTCCAATAGGGACCATTATCACTGGTAAATACCACCAATGTATTTTCTGCCTGACCTGTTTCCTCCAACGCATCCAATAACTTTCCGACATAAGCATCTACCATTGTTACGAAATCTCCATAAGCCCCAGCTTCGGATTCACCTTTAAAATCATTGGTAGGCACCCAGGGAGTATGGGGTGCTGCCAGCGGCAGGTACAAAAAGAAAGGAGTTTCTTTTTCAGCCTCTTGCTGAATAAATGCGATAGATTTGTCTATAAATGTGGGAAGCACTTGATCAAATTCGAAGCCAGGTGCTATTTTCCCTGGTCTCCAAAATGCCCCATTGAATCCCCTATCGAGGTCATTCCCTTCAGTAAATTCTGTAGGTGCTTCAACCAATACATTATTTTCAAAATAACAGTAGGGTTTCATATCCAAAGAAGCAGGTAAAATAAAGGAATAGTCAAACCCTGCACCTTGAGGTCCTCCAGTAATCGGTTGAGTATAGTCTACCGAATCTTCGTGTAGTTCCATTTCACCTCTGTAGGGACCTTCCCAATTTTCACCTGGTCTTGATCCGTCTAGTAGTGTCCAATTTACACCCAGGTGCCATTTCCCTACACAGCCTGTAGTATATCCATTGCGGTTGTACAAATCCGCTAATGTAGTTCTATCATCTTCTATCACCGTGGGTCCATAGCCCCTTACAACTCCTCTTCGAAGCCTGCTTCTCCAAACATACCTTCCAGTAACAATACCATATCGCGTTGGAGTACAGACCGATCCCGGAGCATGGGCATCTGTAAATGTAACTCCTTGGCTTGCCAGGCGATCAATATTGGGTGTGGTAAACTTAGCCTCTGGATTCAACAAGCTAAGATCTCCATATCCCATATCATCCGCAAGGATATAAATGACATTGGGTTTGGGGGATTCTAATATTTCAGTTTGTTTTTCGCCTCCACATGCCCAAAAACTAATGGATAAAATGATAAGACACAACTTTAACATATGTCTTATGTAATAAGGCATAAATAATACAGATCCTAAGTGATTTGACATCTGGTATTTTTTTCTTCAAGTAATTAGCCCCCATGTACCCGCATGGGTATTGCATATAACGACTTTCGGGCTGTAATAAATAATGTCTGCTTGTCTTTTCCTCCAAAGCATACATTCGCAGGACGTTCAGGAACTTCTATCACTTGAATGCGCTCTCCATCGGGATTGTATACTTTTACTGCGTCCGTAGTTAAATAGATATTACCTTCGTGATCGATAGTCATACCATCAGATCCTTCCGGAGCAAATAGTTGTCTATTGGTAAGTGTACCATCTTCCTGTATATCGAATGAATACGTTTTACTATCCTTAATATCTGCTACGTATAGTTTCTTCCCATCTGGCGTTCCAATCACTCCGTTGGGAGTCACAAAATCCTCTGCAACACGTATTAAAGTTTCTCTATCTGGTTTTAGATAATAGACATGCATTCCATCCTGGTACATAGAGTCATGGTCCCACCAGGGTCTTTGGTAGAATGGATCGGTAAAATAAATGCCCCCCTTGGGATCGGGCCAAAGGTCATTGGGTGCATTCAGCCTTTTCCCTTCGTAATTATCCACCAGAATAGTAAAATTACCATCCATGTCTATAGAAACTAAGCGATTTTGCTCATCTGCGCATGAAAGCAGATCCCCATCGGAATCAAAAAACAATCCATTGGATCTTTGAGAGGAATCCAGAAATACTATTAATTGACCATCTATGGTCCAGATAAGTATTTTATTATTGGGTTGATCGGTAAAATATACATTTCCCTCTGTATCTGCAGCAGGTCCCTCAGTAAAAGAAAACCCATCTGCCAATTTTGTCATTTCTGCTTGATCGGCAGTTACTTGATCAGAAGAGGCCTGTTTGGAGGAAGTAGTAGTGCTACTGCATGCAACAACGAGTATACATGTTATCACTAACATGTAACTCATAGTTGCATACCTTGCTGATAGGTTCATAATGGTAGTAATAGTCCTTTCAATTCAGATTTCTCAGCACATGTTAGAATGTAATACATATTACATGAAAATAATCAAATTGACAAATGTTTGGGGGAGTATTTCGGACGAAGTCCGAAGACGACGGACCACAGACGACGGACCACAGACGACGGACCGCAGCCCAAAAATGATTTTACTTTATCTAATATTATTCCATAGAGACTACTGCTAGACTTTGTTATTTGGTAGAAAAGGAATATGGCTTTCAAATTCGAAAAATTAAGAGTGTGGCAAATGTCTTTGGATCTCTCTTATGAAATTCATCTCATGACAATGTCTTTTCCAAATGAAGAAAAACTTATACTAGAAGCTCAATTGAAGAGAGCAACTGACTCGATATGTTTGAACATTGCTGAGGGGTCTACAGGCCAGACGAATGCTCAGCAGAAAAAGTTTATAGGATATGCTACACGATCAGCAATTGAGGTTATTGCATGCTTACATCTAGGAAAGAAAAGATCTATCATTTCTCAAATAGATTTTGAAAAGCTTTATTGTCAAACAGAACAATTAGTTATCTCTTTACAAGCCTTCAAAAAATCCTTGTAAAACTCTAATCCCCAAATAAATATATTATTTACATATTTTCTGTTATCTGTAGTCTAAACCGTCGTCCATGGTCAGTAGACCGTCGTCCA
>CAZZEC010000054.1:0-3116 GCA_964652565.1 uncultured Bacteroidia bacterium | reverse complement strand
ACCGTCGTCCATGGTCAGTAGACCGTCGTCCAATTACCCCCTCTCCAACACATCGCACACCAGATGAATTAAATCGCTGGGATATTCAGCAATTCCAAATGCAAAAGGGGGTACCCCTTTCTCTGGTTGAAGGGCTGCGATGTAGAATATAAGTGGGATATCATAACCCGCCAGCATGAATTCTTTCAAAAAATCCAGCCCCTCTTGTTTACCTTCTCTGACAATATCTGATATAATCACATGATAGCTATGCTTGTGTATCAAAGCTAATGCCTCTTGTGAACTTCGGGCATAATCGAAATGAATTCCCATCACTTTCAGTACAGCCACTTCGTGCTGGATACTATCTAAAAAATCGTCTACCCAAAGCGCCCTGAACGATTGTTGCTTCTCTTTGATGAAAGCCATGCGAGCATATAATGCTTGCTTTACTTCTTCATCCAGATATATGTGCTTTTTGATCTGAGTAGCCATCGACAGATTGGCTTCTATCTTATCTATATCTCCAATTTCTACCTTAATATCTTTGCGAGTCTGATTGGCATCTTCTAATTCAGCATTGATATCTCCAAATCCCTTTACATGGTCCTCAGGACTGTTTTTTATATCTTGCAATAATTCCAGAACAGAATGAGAGATACGATTAAACTGCATGGACTCTTGGTTATAGTTTATGATACCCTTTCTCACATCTGATCTGAGCTTTTTATGTCTAGCACTCAGGATAATAACATCGCTTAACAACTCTGATTCCCCTAGAGACAAAATACTCCTTAATTGACCCAGGGCACTATCTATATTCCCTTCAGCTATATGTGTTTCTATTTCATTGAGAAATTGGGACATACATTACATTTCGGAAGAATTCATACTTTCCAGAACTTCTCTAAACACCTGCATTCTTTCCTGTGCGTTAGGTGGGATCATATTCATAGTAAGCGGCGTTTTTTCGTATGGATCTGAGGCAATGTGAAAAATTTCGCCATTTTCGAAGAGTTTCCATTCCTTATCATGGACGTATCTTCTATGCTCAAATTTACCCCATTGTGGTGCATAATGACAAAATACCCAGTCTCTTACTTCTTTTGATTCTCCAAATAATTGGTCGTAGAAACTCAAACCATCCGATTCTAATTGATTGAGATTCCTTTTCCCTGATACTTCCATCACTGTAGGTAAGAAATCCGTAAAATCGATCAAATTATCGTTGATTTGCCCAGGTGCAATACTCCCTTCCCAGAAAGCAATCATGGGTACATGTGTTCCATATTCTAAGGGATATCCTTTCCAGCCTGGAATACGTTGTCCATTCCAGGTAGAAATAACATCGCGATCAGTACCATTATCTCCAATAAATAACATCAATGTACGATCAATGAGCCCCTCTTTTTCTACGTGTGCTCTTATTTGACCTATAATTTTATCCATGTAGGCCACATTATTTCTAAAATACGTAGTGTCATTGAGTCTTGTGGAGGAATCAAACTCCTCGTAATCAGGGTGTCCTGGGGTAGGTTGGAAGGGGTCATGTGTCAGGACCATGGGATAATACAAGAAAAATGGCTCGCCCTTTTTGCGAGAGATAAAATCCTTTGCATAGTTGACAAATTTATCCGGGCCATAATCTCCAGGGAAGGGTTGCGAAATTGAGTCGTTGATTTCTAGATAGGGATCTTTGAACCTGGGACCATACTTATCTTCTACCTGCCAGAGACAATATTCATCAAAACCAGCATCGAAAGGCATCGTACCTGTTCGATTAAATAATTCCCTTTGTCTCTCATTGCCCCATAACTGCCATTTCCCAATCACACATGTCTGATACCCCATATCCTTCATCCAATGTCCAAACGTCTTTTGCTCTGGGTCCAATATTCCAAATCCAACATAATTTCTGAAATTGTATTTCCCGGTCATGAGTTGAACGCGAGAGGGAGTACACAAAGGAGTAGAATACGCATGTGTGAATCTCATTCCATCCTGAGCTAACTGGTCAAGATTGGGGGTTTGATAATCCTGACTACCATTTATACTCAGGGTTTCATACCCTAAATCATCAGCCATGATTAAGATGATATTGGGTGGGAGCATCTTTTCTTCCTGCGTACAAGCACAAACACATAAAACAGTAAACAGAAATCCCAGATATCGATACATATACTTCTTATTATTAGGCATAATTCAGCATAATTTATCCCAGTTTCTTCTGTCCGTTCTTAACCATTTTCTTCCACACTTTTCTTTGTTCTTTCATAGCTGCAATTCGATCATCTGGCTCAGTTCTACACTCCAGTAAAATCCATCCACCATAATTCATCTCAACTAGCAGATCAAATAATTCCTGATAGGGATATGACCCAATGTTCATCTCTCTTACATGCACCGTTTCTCCAAATCTATCTTTTACCAGATGAAAATTATGTTCAAGTCCTTTGCCATTGAGGTCCTGATCATTGCAATTCCAGCAAACCTTGACATTGGGATGATCAGCAATGTCCATAATTGCTTTCATCACGGGAAGTTCTTGGGTCTCCCGCCCGTGGACTTCTACTCGAATCTCCTGTCCGTAATCAGCAGCAAAAACCCCCACCTCACGTAATGATTGTCCGATTTGTGTTATGGTCTTTTCCTTAGCTACTTCTTTGGGTAAAGCATTAGGTTTGACTTTCACTCCACTACCTCCAATGTCATGGCTTAACTTGATGAAAGCTTTTGTTCCTTCTATTTCTTCCTTTAGACGTTTCTGATCCACATAATGATAGCTTTGGTTGGTGCCTGGCCCTAAACAGATTACTGGGCTATCTTCAAATTTTTTCTTTACTTCTGCTCTTTCTCCAGCGGTCAAATCAGGCATTACACCATGCGCATGCTCCACACGTAACTCCACTCCTCCAAGCTTTGTCTTTTCACAATTTGCTATAAGTGTGTCCAAATCCCAATCCTTTCCCCATAGATACGTTACTAGCCCCAATTTCATATTATCTCCGGGTTTAAGCAGAGACGTATAGAAAGTTTGAGGTACACTTAATGCTAAGGCACCTAATGCAGTAGTCTTAACAAAGTTTCTTCGAGTGGTGTAGTCTTGCATAAAAATTAGGTATTATTTCCTGTTAATC
>CAZZEC010000053.1:5016-35097 GCA_964652565.1 uncultured Bacteroidia bacterium | reverse complement strand
ATTCTATCCTAATCTTAAGAATCCTTATTTTATTGAAGAAGTAGAAGCAAGTAAAATACTACTTTATGACCAGGAACTCGAAGAAATACCTGTTTGACATGTTGAAAGCCATCCAGGATATCGAAGAAACCCATCTTTCTGAAATTTCTTCCCAAAGGGAGTATGAATCATCTTCCAGCACGATAAAAAGAGCAGTAGAAAGAGAATTGCAAATAATAGGAGAGGCTGCCTATCGGCTGAAACAAATGGATGTTAAACTAACTCAAACGGACAGTTTGATCAATCGAAGAAATACAATTATTCACCAATATGATGGCTTTCAACCTAGGACCATTTGGAATTTCATCACCTATCAAATGCCAGCTATAAAGGAAGAAGTTTCTGGATTATTAAATGAGTAATAACAACTGTCAGAGTTCCTATGGAAGAATCCTCCATGGGAGTTCCTTCGGAAGAACCCAACCGACCTCAGAAAAGAAAAAAGCCTCTCTAACGAGAAGCTTTCGTGGCGCAAGGGGGAATCCTCCATGGGAGTTCCTTCGGAAGAACCCAACCGACCTCAGAAAAGAAAAAAGCCTCTCTAACGAGAAGCTTTCGTGGCGCAAGGGGGAATCGAACCCCCGACCTCAGGGTTATGAATCCTGCGCTCTAACCTTCTGAGCTACCGCGCCGATTTAGATAGGCAAAAGTACAAAAAAAATTATTCTTGTACCGTATACGAGAAAAATTTATCACTGTTATTAGTCTGGATGATATTCTGAAAAATTTGATGATAATCAAACCCGATTTGTCTGTCGTCCGTCGCCTGTCGTCCATGGTCTGTCGTCTTTTATTGATCCCCCGTCCCCTTACACAAACTGCCCGCTCCTGATCATCTCCATGCAACGATCCTTATCCCTGCCCATCGCTTCGATCAAATCCTCCAGCGAATCAAACTTTTCTTCCCCACGCAAATATTCGAGAAACTCTACCTTGATCGATTGACCGTAGATGTCTTCATTAAATTGAAAAATATTCACCTCGTGGGTACGCGCAAACTCTCCCATCGTAGGCTTTACTCCGATGCTCATCATCCCGTAATACCTCCTGGGTGGCCTTTCAGACTTCGATGCATAAGCTGGTAATTGTACTTTCACAAAATAAATCCCATCTGTCGGCAGTTGCTTCATGGGATCATCGGGTTCGATGTTTGCCGTAGGATAACCCAGTTGTCTACCTTGCTTCTCCCCATGAACAACCGTACCGCATAAGGCAAAAGCATACCCCAAATACTTATTGGCTGTTTGTATATCTCCCTCCTCTAAACACTTACGGATTTTCGTGCTACTTACATTGGCACTATCAACTGATTGTGCTGGCATCTGATATACCTCATAATGATATTCCTGGGACAATTCCTGAAGTTCATCAATATTTCCCGTCCGGTTTTTACCAAAGTGATGATCATAGCCTATGATGATCTTTTTGATCCCTACAATATCTACCAATACATCCCGAATAAATTCCTTGGATGACATCCGACTGAAATCTTTGGTAAAAGGGATAAGTAATAATTTATCAATACCCATTTGATCCAGCATTTCGATCTTCTCATCCAGAGACTGCAATAAACGCAATGGATTATTCTCAGGAAATAATACGAAACGTGGGTGGGGATGAAAACTGATTAATACCGATTCTCCTTGTATACTATGTGCCGCATCCATCAAACTGGTTAATATGGCTTGATGCCCAATGTGTATCCCATCAAATGTCCCTATGGTTGCAACAGAATTTGTCCCTTTTGTGTACGATTCCAATGACCGATATACCTGCATGTAGCTCTACTTAGGTTACAAAGCTAAGCTTTACACCTAATAGTGGCAAACAATTGTAAAAACACGTGGCAGCGTGTCATCATTCCGTTTTCTGCCCCAGGGCACCAATAAGTTCACTTGCAATTAATCACCCACTTCGTATAAAATATTCCTTATATTTAAATTAAAATATTGTTAAGTATATCGACATATTCATTTTTACTTATTCCATCTCTCGTTTCATCAGCGGGAAATGGGACAATGGAAGAGGGTAAGCGCTTCAGAAAACGCCTAAGGGATTTATTTTAGGTTACTTATTTTGATTGATTAATAGTATAAATCCCTCAGCGTGTGCCATTGTCCTATTTCCAGGGGAGGGCAAAGTGAGTTTGTCGCCTATTGCCATGGGCACTCCCTGGGAGGAAACGAAAGCCCTTTTTTGATTCGTTTTTTGGGGCTTGCAAAAAATGAATAAAGATAAACTATTCAGAGTAGATTGATAGACAAGAGCTTACTGTTAAAATTAAATTTATTGAACTAGTCATAACAATCATTATGCCCATATATCATACACTAGGTAACATACCTCCCAAGAGACATACGATGTTCGAAAAACCCGACGGAGGGTTATATTACGAAGAACTATTTGGCACCATTGGATTCGATGGGATGTCTTCACTGATGTATCACATTCATCGCCCGACCATGATAAAGAATATCGGTGAAGTCAAAAATATAGCTCCAAACATTGCTGTGGAGAAGAATATGACGGCAAGAAAGCTCATTGGTTTTCAGGTATCTCCGAAAGATGATTTCCTGGAAAGTAGAGTGCCGCTATTGATTAACCACGATGTACATGTAGGAGTAGCAGCTCCCCAGTCATCCATGAACAATTATTTTTATAAAAATGCAGATGCTGACGAATTACTGTTCATCCACGAAGGCTCAGGAACGCTCCGCACCATGCTGGGAAATATTCGCTTTGAATATGGAGATTACCTGATTATTCCCAGAGGAATGATCTACCAGATAGATGTTGATACCCAAAATAATCGTATCCTTTGGGCCGAATCTTTCCATCCTATCTATACGCCTAAAAAGTACAGAAATTGGTTTGGGCAACTACAGGAACATTCGCCTTTTTGTGAAAGGGATTATAAACTACCTCAAGAACTGGAAACCCATGATGAAACAGGTGATTTTCTCATGAAAATCAAGAAGCAGGGACATTTACATGAAGTGGTATATGCTTCGCATCCCTTCGATGTGATAGGCTGGGATGGTTACAATTTCGCTTATGGATTCTCTATTCACAACTTTGAACCCATCACAGGCAGGGTACATCAGCCGCCTCCAGTCCATCAAACCTTTGAAACATCTGCATTTGTGGTCTGTTCCTTCTGTCCCAGATTATACGATTATCATCCCAAAGCTATCCCAGCACCCTATAATCATTCCAACATCGATTCCGATGAAGTGCTGTACTATGTAGATGGGGATTTCATGAGTAGAAATGACATAGATCGTGGCTATATGACCCTCCATCCAGGAGGAATTCCCCACGGACCACATCCTGGAGCCTATGAAAGAAGTATCGGTAAGAAAGAGACGCACGAACTCGCTGTAATGATCGATACGTTCAGACCGTTACAACTTACAGAAGAAGCCATGAGCATTGACGACGGAAAATATTATCGGTCTTGGTTGGAGCATGAATAGGGGATTTTTAGACAACGGACGATGGACCACTGACCATGGTTTCTACAACTATAATACCTCAATAAGTGGATGGACATATTTACATATGCCATTATTCAATGTATTCAATCCCTCCGGGATTGGTGCTGATGGACATTACGGCACCCAAATTTCTATTAGAATGTATTAATCAATATTGTCACACTACTTACATCAATTTAGCACTATAACAATACATCAATTTAACAATATCACAATTCATCAATGTCAAAATCCCCCTGGTTCCCCATCCCTACAAATACTGATTTCACCCTTCAAAATCTGCCTTGGGGAATGTTTTCCGTTTCTGGGCAACAACCCAGACCGGGCATTGCTGTTGGGGATCATATTTTAGACTTGTTAAAAGTATCTGAATTGGGGTTGATGAGTGAAATAGTTGTAGATCCAACAGTTTTTTCACTCCCTCACCTCAATAAACTGATTAGCCAGGGAAAACATATTACCAACATCATCCGCCACAAGATTCGAGATGAACTGCTAAACGAAGCAAGTACCTGGAAACAACATGAATCTATCTGGGTCAAACAGTCGGAGGCTCTAATGCATATGCCTATCGAGATTGGAGATTATACAGATTTTTATTCGAGTAAAGAACATGCCATCAACGTAGGTAAAATGTTCCGCGATCCCGAAAATGCATTACTACCCAATTGGCTCCATCTTCCCGTGGGTTATCATGGTCGGGCATCTTCCATTGTTGTTAGTGGTACCCCTATTCACAGACCCCAGGGGCAAATTCTACCCGTGGGTTCTGAATCGCCCATATTAGATGCTACCCAAAAGCTGGATGTAGAATTGGAAATGGCTTTTATTATTGGGAAAGAATCAACTATGGGAACATCCATTCCCATAGAGCAAGCTGAAGAATATATTTTTGGGTTGGTGTTATTCAATGATTGGTCGGCCCGTGATATACAAAAATGGGAATATGTACCCTTGGGTCCATTTTTAGGTAAAAATTTTGCTTCTTCCATTTCTCCATGGATTGTTCCTATGGAAGCGTTAGCTCCCTACCGTTTCAAAGGATCTACCCAATTTCCAGAAGTACTTCCCTATCTGCAATATGAAGGCAAACACCATTACGATATTCACTTAGAGTTCGCTATCACCCCAGACAATAAATCGGAAACGATAGTTTCCCGGACAAATGTGAAACATTTGTATTGGACCATGCAACAGCAACTTGCTCATCATACCATCAATGGTTGCAATGTCCGTGTAGGAGATATGATGGCTTCAGGAACTATTAGCGGTCCTGATCCTGGAACCTATGGTTCCATGCTGGAGTTGTCCTGGAATGGAACCCAGCCTCTTACCTTGAAAGAGGGAATTCAAAGAAGCTTTATCGAGAATGGGGATACCATCACCATGAAAGGATACGCAGGGTCAGGCGAACAGAAGGTGGGTTTTGGGGAAATCATTACCCAGGTTTTGCCGTAAGGCTGTCTCAAAAGTTCTTTATTACGAAGTTTCGTTAAAAATGTCTTAATTAATAGATTGAAAAAGAAAGAGGATTTATTGTTTTTAAAAATTAGCGCAGCATTTTTAAAAATAATAAAAAAATTAAAAGGGGAAGTCGACTTTTGAGACTTCCCCACGGCCACCCATTACACCAATTTTTGCAAATACATTATTAAATTATCCAAACTGGCATTCCATCCGTGAATAGCACCCATCTTTTCATGTTTGATCTTATCTTCTTCTGTAAGATGCGTCATGATGAGTGTAAGCCGGGTTTTACCTTCTACTTCTTCAAACAATGCGGTCGTAGTTACCTTTTGAGGAAGCTTGGATGCATCCATAATAGCTTTATATTCCTCTCCAAAATCATCTACTGAGACGATCTTTTCTGGTGCATGAATTTCCTCAAATCTTCCTATCACCGGATATTCATCCCCCTTGGGAGAAGTCATAACATAGCGCCACTCCCCTCCAGGTTTAAATTCCATTTTTAGTACCTTCGTCTGGAAACCTTGAGGTCCCCACCATTGACTAATGTGTTCGGGTTGTGTCCATGCCTCCCATACCAACTGCCGGGGTGCATCGAAAATTCGCGTAATGACCAATTGATGGTCAGAGATTTCTGTCTGTGTTTTCATTTTCTGGTTGATTTTGTGTTAATGTTTGTATGTAGGATTCAAATGAATCTAATCGTTGCTCCCATACCTTTCTGTACTGTTCTACCCAGTCTACTACCTCTGTTAATGGGGTTAAATTGACTGTACAGTATCTTTCCCTCCCTTTCTGCTCAATACGTACCAAACCACATTCTTCCAAGACCTTGATTTGCTTGGAAATGGCTGGCCTGCTGATGGGAAATTTTTCAGCAATCTCACTTACATTCAGCGTATTATGTGTAAGCAGTCCAATTATATCCCTTCGTGTGGGATCTGCAATAGCTTGAAATACGTCTCTTCTCATACAATATGTAACCGTTTGGTTACTAATATACACGTAACTTTTTGGTTACGCAAATTATTTTAGCATTTTCACTATGAAGAAGAACTAGTATATTTATACCCTATGACACACATCAGATCCATCGATCCAAAAGAGATCTCACCGAGAGACCTATACAACCTACTCATATCTTCTGTTGCCCCTCGTCCCATAGCTTTTGCCAGTACAATGGATGAACATGGGAATGTCAATCTTAGCCCCTATAGTTTTTTTAATGTATTCAGTGCGAATCCTCCTATCATGATCATTTCACCTACAAAAAGTGTTCGTACACTTACTCATAAACACACATATGAAAATGTAAAGTCGCACCCCGAGGTGGTGATCAATGTGGTGAATTATGACCTCGTTCAACAGATGTCTCTAGCCAGTGCTGCCTATGAAAAAGGAATCAATGAATTTATCAAATCTGGGTTAACGCAAGTGCCTTCTCTCAAAGTGGGTCCTCCACGTGTAGCAGAATCCCCTGTATCATTTGAATGTAAGGTTAATCGGGTCATTGAACTCAGTGATGAAGGAGGTGCTGGTAATCTGGTCATTTGCGAAGTAGTCATGATGCATATTCAGGAGCATCTACTGGATGAGGAAAATAAACTGGATAGTACGAAGCTCGATTTGGTAGGAAGAATGGGAGGAAGCTGGTATTGCCGTGCCTTTGGTGAGGCGCTTTTTGATATCACCCGACCTGTATCGGGACTAGGTATGGGTGTAGACCAACTTCCCAAGGGAATCCGTGAAAGTACCATTCTAACGGGTAATAACCTGGGAAAGCTGGGAAGCATAGATATTCTTCCCTCTTACGACGAAGTAAAAGAAATAGAAAATCATCCTATAGTTCAAGACGTTATTCACAAGTATGCCACTCCCAGCGCTAACCTCAAGGATGAACTCCACCAGCTTGCCAAAGAAATACTGGAAGCAGGGGAAGTTCATATTGCTTTGAAAATTTTATTATTTAGTGAAGAATTGTATAATGATTGAATTGAGATATGGCTGTATCACTGAATGGTTAAATTGAGATATGGTTGTATTGATGAATGGTTAAATTGATGAACGATATTAATTTCTCACTGAATAAAAAATTAATTTTTATAAAGTAATCTCACAATATAACAATACTACAATACAGCAATACAGAAAACTACAACGTCCCCCTCAATGCCTGCTCGCGCTCTATCGCTTCAAATAGCGCTTTGAAATTCCCTTTACCAAATGATTGCGCTCCTTTGCGTTGGATAATTTCGAAAAACATGGTAGGGCGTGCCTGAACGGTCTTGGTAAAAATTTGGAGCAAATATCCTTCATCATCTCTATCGACCAATATCCCTAATTCTCCCAAAGCTTCTATGTCTTCATCAATCTCCCCTACTCTATCTAATAATGTCTCATAGTAAGTATGTGGGATAGATAAAAATTCAATTCCACGTCGCTTAAGCTCCTTTACTGTATGAATAATATCATCTGTAGCAACAGCGATATGCTGTACTCCAGCTCCCTCGTAAAAATCCAGATACTCATCTACCTGAGACTTTTTCAAACCAGGAGCAGGTTCATTAATAGGAAACTTGATTCTTCCATTGCCATTGCTCATCACCTTGCTCATCAATGCAGTATATTTCGTTGAAATATCCTTATCATCGAAGGAAAGAATCTGTTTGAATCCCATAACATTTTCATAGAAGCTAACCCATTCATCCATTTTCCCTAATTCCACATTCCCTACCATATGATCTACATATTTCAATCCTACTGAAGAAGGACTATAGCTAGTGTTCCATTCCCTAAACCCAGGCAAAAAGGTACCGTCATAATCTTTGCGTTCTACAAAAATATGCACCACTTCACCATAGGTATGAATCCCCGCACTGACGACCTGCCCAAATTTGTCTTCTTTTTTCGTGGGTGCTATATAAGACAGAGCGCCTCGTTCTATCGCCTGATGGTATGCAAAGGCAGCATCTTCTACTTCTAAAGCTATCACTTTCACACCATCTCCATGCTTATCGATGTGTCTGCCTATTTCCGTTCCACTTTGGAGAGGCGAAGTCAATACCAAGCGGATCTTGTCCTGGACTACTACATAAGATTCATGCGCTCTATTTCCCGTCTCCAGCCCAGAATATGCCAACGACTGAAAGCCAAAGGCAGACTTGTAATAATGTGCTGCCTGCTTAGCATTACTGACATACAGTTCAATATAATCCGTCCCTTTAATCGGCATGATATCCTTAATGATATCAGCAGTTTGAGGTGTTTGTTCTGTTGAGATATTCATAGCCTTTTTATTGTTTGAACGTAAAAAACCAATTAGTTGTTATAGCAATTATTAGTTAAGCAAATATAATTCTAAAGAATTATCTAAGCAATACGACATAAATAGATTTATATCCCTATTTCCTCCCTGCGGGGTTGGGTTACACGTGGAGTGGGAGGTGTAAGTGAGTGAATGCAAAAGACACAAAAATAGTATAAAAAAGTTACTCAACTTTGAGTACCGTTTATTCGTTGATAGGGTGATAACAAAGCTAACTTGACACTTATTCAACAAATAAAAAGTATTTCACTTTTTGTGGTATCCCTATTTACATGGATATCCATCGTCTCAGCTCAATCCAATGAAGGAACTGAGTTTTGGATGGGATTTATGGAAAAATTCGAACTGGGAGAGGAAGAGAGAGTATTACTTATTACTTCCAGATTTGATACTGAAGGGATTATACGTATTCCTCTCCAGGGTTGGCAAACCGAATTCGATGTAGAAGCAAATGAAATCATCATTATAGAAATCCCAGAATCCGCAGTTCCGAAAGGCTCTGAAACAATTACTAATACAGGCATACAAATTACCAGCAAAGATCCTATTGTAGTGTATGCGCATCAATATGAAACTAACCGAGCTGAAGCAAGTGCTGTCCTACCTGTAAGTTCATTAGGCACCGTATATTATACCATTGGTTATCAAGGATATAGTCGAGTAAATCCCTTAAATAATGAGTTAGAGGAATATCCCTCTGAGTTTATTGTTGTAGCTACTGATAATAACACAAATATTTCCGTTGTTGTTTCTGATGAAACACTGGGAGGATTACAAGCGGGCGAAGAATTATTGATCCAACTTAATCGCGGGGAGACTTTTCAGATTCAGGCCTCTGGTGGTGATGAAGGCGACCTTAGTGGCAGTAGGATAACAAGTAATAAGCCTATAGCCGTTTTTAGTGGAAACCTATGGACTCAGGTACCCAATGGATGTAATGCGAGAGATAATATCTATGAGCAAATGTATCCAACCCAAACCTGGGGAAAGCGCTTCATCGCTATTCCTCAGACACAGGTTGATTTTTCTATTCTAAGGATCCTTGCTTCAAACGATATTACTCAGATTAACTTGTCAGGAGATATCAATTCATCTATTACGCTCGATGAGGGGACTTGGTCAGAGTTTACACATGCTAGCCCGGTTTATATAGAATCGACACAGCCTATCATGATCGCTCAGTTTAGTGTGGGAAGGGATTGCAATGGTCATCCTAATACATTAGGCGATCCTTCTATGGTGTTGATTAATAGTATTGAGCAAACACGCGATACCGTAACCTTTTTCGCTTCTCCTTTTAAAAATATTGAGGAAAATTATGTCAATGTTATTGTCCGCACAGAAGATGTAGGCCAAGTAATACTGGATGGAACTCCGCTTGATGGATTAGCACCCTTTAACATAGTTCCTTCACTCCCTGATTTTTCTTTTACTTCTGTACAAGTTGAAGCGGGTTCACATACGCTTACGGCTGAAGGTTGTGGGCTCAATGCGAGTATATATGGGTATGGAGAAGCAGAATCTTATGCTTATGCAGCCGGTGCCTTTTTTAGAGCAATTAACCCTGAGAAATTAAAGGACCTAACAGGTGGTTGCACGCTGGATACTTTGATCTTTGATAGTGGCCTGTCATCAGATATTTTTCTGTTTGAATGGGATTTTGGTGATGGAAATACGTCTAACCTACCTATTCCCAGACATATATATCAAGATCCAGGCATTTACCTTCTCACACTTTCTATTACCAATATTTGCCTGAATAATACAGAAACATTTCGACAACCTCTCATTCTCAATGAAAAACCCCAGCTAGTTTCCAGCAATGACACGATTGTGTGCCAAGGTCAGCCCGTATTCCTTGCTACGTCCAATATTACAGGAGCCAGCTACGAATGGGAGGGTCCGGATGGCTTTTCCTCTCAAGAACCCTTACCAACAATTACTTCTATGCGTCCTACTCTGGAAGGAAACTTTTTCGTGCAAGCAACAGTAAATAGTTGTACTAGTGAATGGGATTCTGTGCTGGTAGAATTATACGATTCTCCAGAACCAGATCTGGGCAAAGATACTGTGATTTGTCCAGGAGATACTTTCACGCGCACTCCAGGAATTTTCCCTGCTGTACTGTGGCAAGATGGAAGCACAAATAGAACATACAACATTGTACAATCCGGTATGTATTGGGTGGAAACCTCCAATGCAGAAGGATGCAGCAATATTGATAGCCTGTTAGTTACCGAAGCTTGTCCAGTGGAGATGTATATTCCTTCAGCATTTTCTCCAAATGGGGATGGCATAAATGACGAATTTAAGGTATTTGCTGAAAATTTAAGTTCTTATCAATTAAGGATATATAATAGGTGGGGCAAACAGATATACGTAGCTTCTCAAGTGGGGAATGGATGGGATGGAACGCAAATAGACGGTTCTTATGCTCCAGAAGGGGTATATATTTGGACCATTACCTTTGAAGGCATTTCCAGGAGTGGAAACACATTTACCCAAATTCGTAGTGGAACCATTACACTTATCAGATAAAGCTGCGCACTTATTACCTAATCTGAACTAGAACTATATTGTGCTTTATGATATCACAAGATATTAATATATTGGGATTATTATTTAGCTAAATAAACGATAGTACCTCAGTTTCCGCTTATGAAATACTCATTTCCATCTCTGCTAACCTGCTTTATGATTGGTTACTCAACTATCTTAGTAGCTCAACCCATTGATATTAAGCTTTTTGACCAAATGAAGGCTCGGAATATAGGTCCCGCAGGAATGAGTGGAAGAGTAACTAGCGTCGATGTAGTGAGAAGTCAGCCTGAAATTATATATGTAGGAACAGCTTCAGGTGGATTATGGAAATCTTCTAGTGGTGGCACAGATTGGAAACCTGTATTTGATGACCAGAAGGTAGCTTCTATAGGTGCGGTGGCAATCGATCCCCTCAATCCCTCGGTAATATGGGCTGGTACAGGAGAGGGCAACCCAAGAAATAGTCAAACTTCAGGGTATGGTATTTATAAAAGTTTGGATGGAGGAAATACCTGGACATGTATGGGATTGGAAAATACGAAGACTATACATAGAGTAATCGTTCATCCCAGTAATTCTAATATAGTATATATTGCTGCTACAGGATCGGCATGGGGACCACATCCTGAACGGGGTGTATATAGAACGCAAGATGGAGGAAACACCTGGGAAAAAGTTTTGTACGTAAATGAACTTACAGGCTGCGCAGATCTGGTGATAGACCCTGATAACCCTAATAAACTGATTGCTGCGATGTGGGAATATCGTCGCTGGCCCTGGTATTTTCAGTCGGGCGGAGAAGGATCAGGCATGTTTATTTCTTTGGATGGAGGGAATACCTGGCAGGAGCGTACACATCAGCATGGGCTACCAGAAGGTCAATTAGGTAGGATGGGGCTGGCAATTGCGCCTAGTAATCCCCAACGTGTATATGCCTGGATTGAATCGCAAAAAAATGCACTCTATCGTTCTGACGATGGAGGCTTCAACTGGGAAATGATCAATGATAAGGAGGAAATTGGAAACCGTCCTTTTTATTATGCTGACATTTATGTTGATCCGTTGAATGAAAATAGGGTATACAGCATTTATTCCTTGATATCAATGAGTGAAGACGGAGGAAAATCGTTTGAAGTCATAGTTCCCTTTTCACAAGTTCATCCAGATCATCACGTTTTTTATATACACCCCGATGATCCCGATTTTATCATTGATGGAAATGATGGTGGGCTTGCCATTTCATACGATCGGGCAAAATCCTGGCGCTTCGTAGAAAACTTGCCCTTAGCTCAATTTTATCATATCAATATTGATAATCTCATGCCTTATCATGTATATGGAGGTATGCAAGATAATGGATCATGGAGAGGACCTGCTTATATTTGGCGGGAAGGAGGCATTAGAAATGCTTACTGGGAAGAATTGTATTTTGGAGATGGATTTGATGTAATACCTGACCCGGTATTTCCCGACCGATTTGGCTATGCTATGTCACAGGGTGGATATTTGGGAAGATATGATATGCTGACAGGCTACAATAAACTGATCAAACCTGTCCATCCAGAAGGTGAGCAGCTTCGCTTTAATTGGAATGCTGGGATTGCACAAGATCCTTTTGATGATGCTACTATTTATTACGGTAGTCAATATCTTCACAAAAGTACTGACAGAGGAGAAAATTGGGAAATGATCTCACCAGACCTGACAACAAATGATCCTGAAAAACAAAAACAGTATGAAAGTGGGGGATTGACTTTTGATGTAACGAATGCAGAAAACCATACGACCATAATTAGTATTTCACCTTCACCCATAGAAAAGGGAACGATTTGGGTAGGTACAGATGATGGAAATGTACAACTTACTAAGGATGGTGGAGATACATGGACAAATGTCGTAACAAATATCCCAAATTTACCTGAAGGAAGTTGGATCGCTCAGATTCAGGCTTCTACCTATAACCCGTCTGAAGCTTTCGTTGTAGCCAATAATTATAGAAGGAATGATTGGACGCCATATGTGTATTATACTCAAGATTATGGAACTACATGGACATCTTTGGTGAAAGAAGATCAAGTTTGGGGATATGGGTTATCGTTTGTGCAGGATTTAGAAATACCAGAATTAATGTTTTTAGGGACGGAATTTGGACTTTATGTGAGCATTGATGCGGGCAACCACTGGACGCAATGGAAACATGGATATCCTACTGTATCTACTATGGATCTTAAGATCCATCCAAGAGAGAGAGACCTCATAATAGGGACTTTTGGTAGAGCTGCTTATATTTTAGATGATATTATCCCTCTTCGAACCATTGCAGATCAAGGGATATCCTTATTAAATGAGCCATTGTACGTGTTCGAGTCAAGAGGGGCAATATTGGCTGCATATCAACAGGCATCGGGTACTCGATTTGCTGCCGATGCACATTTTGCTGGAGAAAATATTCCTTTTGGAGCCCTTATCACTTTCGTCCTTACTCCCATGCCTTCTGATAGTACACAAGACGAAAAGGACCTTAAAAAGGTGACAGTTAATATCTATGATGAGGATGATGCGCTGATTCGCACATTAATTTACCCTCCAGATTCAGGCATCAATCGTATATATTGGGAATTGGATCGCAAAGGTATAAGGTATCCAGATACCCCTGAACCTGAAGAGGAAGAGGATGAACCGTCTGGAATACCTGTTTTACCAGGCTTGTATACAGCAGAAATTGCTTATGGCGATTACAAGGATTCAACATCCATAGAAGTCTTTCAGGACCCCAGGCTCAATATCAGTTCTGAATCCATGAAGGCTATCCAGGAAATGCAGCTGGACTTCATAGATAAAGTATCCCTTGTAACTGAGGCGATGGATCAATTTAGAAATGCAAACAAGTCTTTAGATCTCATATTAGCGCAATTACCTGAGAATAAAGAAAGTCAAGAACTTAAAGATGAATGTAATTGGATGAAAGATACCATTTCGCATTTCATGGAGATGGTTACAGGAGATACAGGTCTTCAAGGTATAGTAAGCAATCCAGATGCCCTCATGACTAAAATTAATAACACTTCCAGTTACCTTATATATGGGACGCGAGAAGCTCCCAGCAGTACGCAAGAACAGAGTATGGATATGTTGGAAGACGCAATTGAAGCATACCTGGATGTAGTAAATGATTTTTTTGCACAAGATTGGAAAGATTTTAAAAAGAAGGTTGAGAAAGCCAGTCTATCTCCTTTCAAAACATCGTTTAAACCCTTAAGTTTTGAATAAAATATGCCTGATCAAAGTACAAAAGAAGTATTTAAGAGTATTCAAATTCTGTATTTTGCATTGATTACAGGTCCGGTAGTATTATTGGCAGTTGCAACTTATTTGAAGAATACAGGATTTGAACCTGTAGATGAAGATACATCTAACTTATTTACACTTATTTCCATCCTCTATGCACCCATCGCTATTGGTGCCTCCTACTTTGTTTATAAATTGAAAGTTAAAAAAATCGATCCTTCATATCCTTTATTTCAGAAGATGTTTGAATATAGGTTTGTATACGTGCTTAGATTAGCAATATTGGAAGGAGGTGTGATGTTGATTACTGTTTTTTATCTACTCACTGGAAATTTCCTCCTGCTCTTTTTAGCAATTGCCTTACTCTTGTTCATGTGGTGGTATAGACCAAGTATAAGCTTAATTTCCAAGGATCTCTCCTTCACCATAGAGGAAGAAAATGAATTGAGATCAATACTATGACCCTTCATTCTCAAAATATCTTCAACTTCTTTGCATAACTTAAACAAACGTATCATCTTGTCAGTATCTATAGCAAGAAACAAGTTCAAACATTATTATTACTTTACACCTTGATTCTATCGTTACTTTATGTCCAAGATTACAGTGAGAGTTGTTTCAGTCGTTGCCATCTTAGGGTTGATAGGTTGGATTCTCATCCAACGCTTCGATCTTTTTGTCAAGGAAAAAGACGAAACACAAAACTCTACCTCATTAGCAGCTGTTTCTAATTCTGCACTTCCCGTTACAGCCTCTCGAATTACACTTAGATCCTTAACTGATGACCTATCTGTAACAGGAACTATTGAACCTGATGAAACCGTAGATATCAGTGCTGAAATTGCAGGTAAGGTCGAAAAGATCTTATTTGACGAAGGAAAGTCTGTGCGGAAAAATGACATGCTGTTAAAAATTGTAGATGACGACCTTCAAGCCCAACTTAACAAGACTCAATTTCAATATGAATTAGCTAAACAAAAGGAACAACGTAGAGAGCGATTACTAGAAAAGGGAGGATTGAGCCAGGAAGAATATGATGAATCTCTCACGGAATTAAATACGCTTAATGCGGAAATTGAACGATTGAACGTTGAAATACAGAAAACTGAAATTCATGCTCCATATGAAGGAGTGATTGGATTCCGTTACGTAAGCATAGGGAGTTATCTCAACCCTGGTACCAGGATTGCCAATTTGGTCAAGGTAAATCCCGTGAAAGTGGCGTTTTCTATCCCAGAAAAGTATAGTTCTAATGTAAAAATAGGCCAAAAGATTGCGTTTACAGTAGAAGGAGTTAATGAAGACTTTGAAGGAACTATCTATGCAAAAGATCCTGCGATTGATCCTACGACGCGTACGCAATTGATGAAAGCAAAAGCAAATAACAGACAGGGTAGCCTGTTGCCAGGAGCATTTGCAAGAATCGTTGTTCCTCTTTCAGAATTTGATAATACGCTAGTAATTCCCACACAAGCTGTCATACCAGAGTTGGGTAAGCAGAAAGTTTATGTATACCGAAATGGCATTGCTGAGCAAGTTGAAATCAAAGTGGGATTGAGACAACCTGAAAATGTACAGGTGTTAGAAGGTCTTCAAGCAGGCGATACTGTCATTACTTCCGGCATGCTACAATTGCGGCCTGGAATGGAAGTTGAAATAGAAGAAATACAAGCTATATGAGTTTATCATCAGTAAGTATCCGTCGTCCGGTATTGGCAACGGTCATGTCTATACTTATCATATTATTTGGGGTCATAGGTGTGAGCTTCCTGGGGGTTAGAGAATTTCCCAGTGTTGACCCACCAGTTATTTCCATACAGACGAATTATGTAGGCGCAAATGCTGATATTATTGAGTACCAAATCACTGAACCCATAGAAGAAGCTGTCAGTCGAGTTCAGGGTATTCGTACAGTAAGCTCAGTAAGTAGAGATGGGAGATCTACAGTTACCGTTGAATTTAACCTGGATATAGATTTAGAAGTTGCGGCTAATGATGTCAGAGACAAAGTCCAGTCTGCCATTTATGACCTGCCACCCGATGTTGACCCACCCATAGTATCTAAGGCAGATGCCGACGCATTTCCCATCATTTTCATAAACATCAAGAGCAATAAGCGATCACTATTAGAACTATCAGAAATTGCTGAAAACATTTTTAAAGAGCGACTTCAGACGATCAACGGAGTAAGTGAAATTTATATTTGGGGTCAGAAAGAATATGCCATGCGTTTGTGGATGGACCCTGATAAACTTGCTGCCTATCAGATCACCCCCCTTGATATTAGAGATGCCTTATCGCGAGAAAATATTGAACTACCTTCTGGAAGAATAGAAGGTGCTACCACGGAGCTCACAGTACGAACAGAAGGACGTCTATCTACTCCACAGCAATTCAATAATTTAATTATAAAAGAAGATGGGGATAGAAAAGTACGATTTCGAGACGTGGGTTATGCTGAATTAGGTCCACTCAACCTCCGTACTGTTTTAAAACGGGATGGTCTACCAATGGTTGGCAATGCTATTGTGGCTCGTCCTGGAGCTAATAATATCAGCATTGCTACGGAGGTATATGCTAGACTTAGTAAAATACAGAAAGATTTACCAGATGACATTGAATGGGATATTGGTTTTGATATGACTCGGTATATTGTTCAGTCGATTGATGAAGTACAACAGACGATATTTGTAGCATTTGGTCTGGTAGTGTTGATCATCTTTCTATTCCTAAGAGACTGGAGAACTACCGTTATACCCGTTGTGGTGATCCCCATATCATTGATCGGTGCATTTTTCGTCATGTATATATTTGGATTTACAGTAAATGTACTTACACTTTTAGGTATTGTACTGGCGATTGGACTGGTGGTAGATGATGCGGTTGTAGTATTGGAGAATATTTACGCGAAAATCGAATCGGGAATGGAACCCGTCGAAGCTGCTTTTAAGGGTTCAAAAGAAATTTTCTTCGCCGTTATTGCCACAACGATAGCCTTAGTAGCAGTCTTCCTTCCCGTTATTTTCCTTCAGGGACTTACAGGAAGACTATTTAGAGAGTTTGGAATTACCATATCCGGTGCGGTGATCATCTCTTCTTTTGTTGCTTTGACGTTGACCCCCATGCTATCTTCCAAAATCTTAAAGCGACGAGAGCGCCAATCATGGTTTTATCGCATAACGGAGTCATTCTTCGTATCGCTGAATAAGAGTTATCAATCATCTTTAAAGCTTTTTATGCAATATAAATGGTTAAGCCTGATCGTCATGGTTGTAGCTGGCATGATCATTTATTCTATTGGCTCCAGTCTCCCGGAAGAATTAGCCCCTCTTGAGGATAGAAATGGCCTGCGCGTATACGCTACGGGTCCCGAAGGCTCTACGTTTGAATATATGGATGCATATATAGATGAAGTCATTCAGACCATGCAAGACAATTTTCCCGAAATAACTGGGATTGTAACTGTTACCTCACCAGGATATAGTGCAACCAGTTCGGTTAACTCAGGATTTGCTCGCGTCATATTGAGCGATAAGGATAAACGAGAAAAAAGTCAGCAACAAGTAGCCAATGAATTGCAATCCATGCTGGAAGAAAAGACACGTGCAAGAGCATTTGTATCCCAGCAAGCTACCATAGGTAATCGCAGGTCTCGATTCCCTGTGTCTTTTGTCTTACAGACCAATGACTTTGAAAAGCTCAAACAAAAACTCCCACAATTTCTTGCAGAAGCACAAAGCAATCCTACCTTTCAGTTTGTCGACGTCGATTTAAAATTCAACCGCCCCAGCTTGGTCATTCAGGTAAATCGAGAGAAAGCTCGTTCTATGGGTGTTTCCACCATAGATATTGCACAGACCTTGCAGTTAGGATTAAGTGGACAAAGATTTGGATATTTTATCATGAATGGTAAACAGTATCAGGTTGTGGGACAGGTGGAAAGAGGATACAGAGATGATCCTCAAGATTTAAGAGAATTAGCCGTGAAGAACAGAGAAGGACAAATGGTTGCTTTGAGCAATCTGGTAGATCTTGTTGAAGAAACCACTCCCCCTCAACTGTTCCGTTACAATCGTTTTGTGTCTGCTACTGTATCAGCCAGTTTGACAAAAGGTAAAACCATGGGGGATGGTATCGAGGCTATGGAAGCAATTGCTAATAAAGTACTGGACGATTCATTTAGTACTGATCTTAGCGGTGATTCAAAAGAGTTTAGAGATAGTGCATCCAGTCTGGAATTCGCGTTTATGTTGGCACTTGCATTGATTTATTTAGTGTTGTCAGCCCAATTTGAGAGCTTTAGAGATCCTTTAGTGATCATGTTTACTGTGCCATTAGCCGTAGCGGGTGCTGTCCTTTCACTCAATCTTTTTGAGCAAACCTTAAACGTTTTTAGTCAGATAGGCATCATTATGTTGATTGGGTTGGTTTCTAAAAATGGTATTCTAATTGTTGAATTTGCCAATCAAAAGAAAGCTGAAGGCTTAGATAGATTCCAGGCTGTCATGGAAGCCGCGGCATCGCGTTTTCGCCCGATACTTATGACAAGTATATCTACTATTTTGGGTGTACTACCTATTGCTCTTGCCCTGGGGGCTGGTGCAGAAAGTAGAGTATCCATGGGCATCGCAGTAATCGGTGGGTTGGTATTTGCTACTATCTTAACGCTTTATGTCATACCTGCCGTTTATACCTACTTATCGGAAAAGGAAAAAAGCGTTTCTAATGCAGACTTGGATGAAGAGCTAAAGGAAACAGAAATGATGAAATAATAAGCTCTATTGTAGATATCCTTATTGTAGATATCCTTTTTCTTTAAGATAAAGTATGCTCTTCTCATGATTGTGCATTACTTCTTCTAAAGAATCAACCGTGGCTAATTCAATGGCGATATACGGAATACCTGCCCTTGACATCATCGAAAAGAGTCTCTCATAATCCAATTCACTGTCTTGGAGGTAGGGGAGTGCATCTCCATCCTTTGAAGATTTGAGATGAATATACTTCAATCTGGAGATATTTTTCTCTACAAAGTCCAATAATCGATCTGGATTTGGATAGGGTTTATTACCCGAAAAAGCATTGGCTGTATCAAGTTGAAAATCGACTATTCCCTGAGTAGCATCCAGAAAATGTGCCGTTCCAAATATTGACTCATCCTCAATAAAAAATGCTTCAGCTCCATTTTCCACTAAGATGGATAACCCTTTTTTATGGGCCAAGGTAGAAGCTTTGCGTACGATGTTGATTATTTCCTCAAATTCTTCAGCGTTCAGTCCTATCTTCCCAGGATTTTCATCGAACAACTTCCCACTGATATGCCCCCTTATAATGTTTGGCCCTGCAAATAATGTAGCATTTTCAACGCCTTTTTGATAAATATCAAAAAAATCAGGATCTAAAAAACTTCGCTGATTCGAATACGCAATTTCCACCTCCCGTTTTTTTGCATACGTAGAGATTTTATCACACTCTTCTAAACTTAACGTTGCATGTGGATCTCTCAATTCAAACCAACTGAAACCATTTTCTACAGCATAGTCCACAAATTTAACTATCTCTTCCTCCGTAACCGGAGTAGTAGCTGTAAAATTGTGAGTAGTAAATCCTAATTTTAAATGTGGGAAATTTGTAAATGTATGCTTGGATGAACTCATCTAATAAAAAAATTTATGATACCCATCAAAGGTAGTACTTTGTCAACATAAATCTGTTTTTATTTCATTTCAAAGTAGTAAAGAAATATTCTCTCTTAGCTGGACGACAATGAGATCATTGTCTTATATAAGCGCAAGTTGATATTACATGCTTAATATTATCCATCCACTTACTACAACTTTAAAACTTAAACCCCATACAGCGATGTTGAAAACTCATTCATTGAACCTATATCATGTTTAACAAGTATCCATCGGGAGTCATCAAAGGGTTGTAAACTTAATGTATAAAAGCAGCATTACTTACTCTTCAGTCAACCCTTTTTAAGGCTGGTAACATGGGTGCATTCTTTTCCTGATAGGGCTGCATACCTTTAAGTATGGTATCCAGCAATCTTATCGCTCTTTGAATCATAGGACCTTTGTTCAGCATTACACATTCTGCTCGTTGTGCCATGGCTGCATCTGTTATTTCTGCACGGGATGGAATCCCCTTTTTAGCCAGGCTTTCCAACACCTGTGTAGCCCAAATTACAGGTATGTGTCCTGCAGCACATATTGCCAACATTTCTTCTTGAATTCGTGCAATATGATCCCAGCCAATCTCTATCGCCAGATCACCTCTAGCTATCATTACTCCTACAGGATACACACGCATCGCTTCCAGCAAAATGTCTGTTAGGTTATTAAATCCACTTTGTGTTTCAATTTTCAGAATGATGCCCAAACGATCCTTTGCACCCAATTTATCAATTTCTTCGATCAACTCTTTGACATCTTCTACTTGGTTGACAAATGACATATTCACAACATCAGCATGAGCTGCCACAAAGGGCAAATCCCTTTTGTCTTTTTCTGTCAATCCCCTAATATTCAGCCTTGTCCGTGGCAGGTTTATCCCCTTGTCCGATCGGAGTTTACTCCCTTTTGATTTAGCATTTGTAATTAACACGCTGATTTGAGAACCATCGATCTTTTGAATAGTACCTTCAATTTTTCCATCATCAAATAATATGGGTTCTCCTTGCTGTACATAGTCAAAAATTTCCTGAGCAGTACAAGATATGTGTGCTTCCGAAAGCACATTACCCTCATCATCATACTTTGTTGGATTCCCGTCAATCTTCTCTTTTGTTATAATTAGCACATCACCTTTGCTCAGTATGATCTTTTGCTCCACCGGAGGGATATTCCCCACTTCAGCAATTTTCTCTTCATATGCTTCGTCTTTATACAAAAAAAGACCTGTCTGAAAATATGCGGAATCATACAGTTGTGCCCAGCATCCGCTCTCTTCTACACCAGTTATTTTCAAATTTCTTTCTTTATCTCTGATATCCTTAAAATATATAATCTTATCTATCTCTAATTCCTTATATACTTCTAAAGAAATAGGTAAATGATGAACGTTTTCGATTGGATGTGGTATATCGCTTATCCATAATTTTACGGGCTGTATAATTTGACCTTTAAGATCCCGATCTGGTATAAGTTTTAGGATTTCAGGACCTGGCTCAATACTTCCCGTACGAATCTTGGGACCTGCAAGGTCCATGGCAACTCTACAATTCTTTCCCAACTCTTTATTCGCTTTGTGTACATGATCAATCATTTGCTTCCATTTTTCCTGATCATCATGCGCACAATTAATCCTTGCACAATTCATCCCTTCGACAATCATGTCCTCTACTAAATCATAATTTTCAGCAGCTTCACTCGGCAGCGTTACCATGATTCGCGTTCTTCTTTCATGGGTTTCCTTTCCCAACAAAGCTTCTGTATTTTTTTGAAGAAGCTTACCTGCCTGCTTTATGGATAATTCTGAGGTGGGAAACGTAATTCTTCCCTCTTCCAAAATACCTTCCAGTATAGCCTTCGAAGTTGACAGGCTTCCCATAACATGGCTTTCAGCCTTTGCCAAACGCGACATCCCTAAGTACCCAAGCTTTTTTTGCAATTCTCTAATATCAAACATTCGGAGAGCCCTGTAATGTATGAGATTGTATGCACTCTGTTCGTATTTTTGATGAACCTCTTCCAGAGAATGTATGTATTCTTTCTCCAAAGTAAGTGCACGCTGAATGAGTCTTTCAACTTCTTCAAGCATCCAAAGTATTTTCTCTCTTTTAGCGATCATTTCAGGATAAGTTACTATGATTGTAAGGGTAAGTTACACAATTTCGAGTTCTGACTTTGCCTTTTCAAGGACTGAATCAAACCAGGATGTTAGCCTTGGATGATAACCTATGATATTGCTAATTACCTGTATAGAAAAATCCACATAAGTAATTTTTCGTTTTCTTGGCCAATTAACTGGATAAGCCAACATATCCAAAATATTACTCCCTTTATCGGCAATTCGAATCTTTTGAGCAGGTAACGATAACTGGTTCGCTCCATCAATCTGCAATTGTTTACGCTGCTTGTAAGGTATCTCCATATCATCAGTCAGTTCTTCTACTACCTCAGCCACTGTCATCCCAAAAGCTTGAGTTATATCCTCAAAAGTAACGTCAGTATCTTCTATCACATCGTGGAGTAATGCTGCTTGAAGGGTCTGTATATCTGTCTCTTTCTCTATCTCTATGAGTATTTGAGTAACCTTCAATAAGTGATTGATATAGGGAAGTGGCTGATAACCACTTCTTCTTAAATATTGGTGTTTTTCTGCTGCAAAGTTAGCTGCCCGAAAAAGCTGTAACACATGCTCTTGTTCAAGATTTGAGAGATTCATATTTCATTTATTCAAAAAGTTAAGCCGTTGCAAATTGACCAATCAATTTACAACGGCTTATATCAAATGAAAATCTTATTAATTCTTTCCTTTCTATCTTTAATATCCAGGATTTTGAGTGATTTCATTATTAGGATCTACTTCTATCTCAGGAATGGGTAATGCATATTGATTTTCATTGGTAACCGTAGACTTCAATTGCATAATATTGCCGTATCGAATAGCATCAAACCATTCATGACTTCCTTCGAATGCCAATTCTTTAACGCGTTCTTCCTGGATGATTTGTAAAAGCTCACCTGTATCATTAGAAGTTACTGGATCAAGCCCCACTCGCTCGCGTACCGTATTAAGCGCCTCACGAGCCTCTCCCAAATCACCATTACTTCTTATCATTGCTTCTGCTTTTACTAGATAAATATCAGCCAGACGAATAATGTAGGTAGGATCATCGGATTGTGTAATGTTGGGATACTTTACCACTTCTAGTCCATCTGGAGTATCTCCTATAGATGCAGACTCCCTGGGGTCACCTGCGATCAATGAAGAAAACTGATCTGTAGGACCATAATCATATCTTCCTTCTCCAAAGGGAGAACTAGGAGAAAGAATAAAAAAACTATGATCACTACCTTCAGTTTGACTGGCAAACATTCCAAATATCAACTCACTAGAGTTCAATTTATTAACATATATGTCGGCATAATTTGTTTCAAGTGCAAACTGTCCACTCTGTATCACTTCATCAGCTAATTGGGCTGCCATAGCAAAATCTCCTCTGTATAATGACACCCTTGCCTTCAATGCCTTGCCTGCTATTTGAGAACCTAAATAAGGAACACTAAATGCGGGTCCAGTGGCAATGACATCATCCAGGTCTGAAATGATAGACGTGTACACTTCATTCACAGAAGACCTTGGAAGCTGAGCATTAATAGCATCTCCTGGCTCTAACCTCAAAGGAATACCCAAATCTGAACCCGTATCCCAAAACCTTCCAAAAAATCTCAAGGCATCAAAATGTGCTAATGCACGTAGGAATTTGGCCTCAGCAATAATTTCACTTCTCCGAGTTCCGGCAAAACCATCACTATCTGACAATTGCCCCACTCGTTCTACTACATTCGTAGCTGCATTAGCCACCTCATACATATCATCCCATGAGTTACCCAACGTATTATCTGTAGGCTGCACTGTATTCGTTTCAGATTGAAAGGTAATATCTCGTGTGGTTCCAGATGTACTTCCCATGTATCCACTGAGAATCGCTCCATAGACAGGATGCATTCTGCCATAGTATGCATCTTGATTAAGAAATGAATATGCACCTGTAAGTGCACTTTCTGCGTCATTGGCATTATTGATGGCTGCATCCGCAGCTAGTGATTGTTGAGGAAGTGGTTCCAGGCCATCAAATACTTCGCAACTGGTAGACAATAGGACCAGACCTATGAGAAGTATATTTATATATATTGTTTTCATTATTTAAAAAATTTGTTGTAAGAAATTTGCAATATGAATTAATATATGTAAAACATTACATACATATTACAGGTAATGCTTTTGACTAAAATCCTAGATTGACACCGAGAGAATAAGTCTTAGCTCCAGGATACGTTTTATTATCAACACCCTGCGCATTACTAACATTTCCACCAAATGTGTTTACCTCAGGATCTACCCCTGAATAATCTGTAATGGTAAATAGATCTGTGCCTTGTAAGAAAAGGGAAGCACTTCTGATAAATGTCCCATTTAGTAGTATTTGAGGGAAATTGTAGGATAACCTGAGTTGTCTCAATCTTAAATATGAACCATCTTCTACGAAAAAGGATGAATTTCGACGATTTTGATTAGGATCTCCCCAGGCAACACGCGAGATATCAGTATCTGTATTTGTGGGGGTCCAACGATCTAACACTTCAGCAAATGAGTTAGTTACCGTACGCTGAAATAAGTTATCTCTTTTAGTAAAGTTGTAAATTTCATTTCCTTCAACAAACTGGAATAAAGCAAATAGTGTAATACCTTTGTATTCAAATTTATTAGCAAAACCTCCCATGTAATCGTACAAAGCACCACCCAATACAACTTGGTCATCGGTAGTAATCACTCCATCACCATTTACATCTTCATACAGGAAGTCACCAGGAGCTGTGCCTGCCGTTTGATATACTCCACTAGAAGAAGCGGCATTTAGTGCGTCAATTTGTTCCTGATTTTGGATAATGCCTACAACATTCCACCCAAAGAACGAGCCTAACGCCTCACCTTCACGTATGATACTCTGGTTGAATCCCGATGCTTCGATATCTTCACCATTTACAAGTTTTATTACTTCATTATCATTGTAATTGAAGTTCGTAGAAATATTCCAGGTGAAGGTGTTGTTTCGTATGATATCCAGACTTAGCGTAAGATCTACCCCTCTATTTTCCATTTCTCCTATATTCCTATTTACGCTATTGAATCCTGAGTTAGCAGGAACAGGCGCCAATAACAGTATATCTTCAGTTTGCTTAAGATAAAAGTCCAGACTACCACTTAATCTTGAGCTCCATAATTCGAAATCAATTCCGAAGTCAAATTGTGTAGTGGTTTCCCATTTCAAATCGGGATTGGCAATTTGAGTGGGTGCAATCCCTCCTGCACCTCCATAAGCAAATGCTACTCCATTAGTATTACTACTACTGTAAAGACCTAGGGAAGCAAAATTTGAACCGAGTCCACCGTTATTTCTACCTATACGGTCATTACCAATGATGCCCCAACTAGCTCTGAATTTCAATTCATTTACGACATTGGAGTTAACCAGAAAAGGCTCATTGCTTATACGCCATGCTACTGCTGCTGAAGGGAAGAAGCCCCAACGGTTGTTTTCTCCAAATCGAGAAGAACCATCAGCCCTAACCGTACCAGTTACCAGGTATTTATCCGCGAAATTGTAATTTAATCTGGCAAAAGAAGAGATGAGCGCTCTTTCTGTACCAACACCACCTACACTCAATGGAGTTGCAGCACTTGCAAATGTTGTCAGGAAATCGTTGGGAAAATCAGTAGCAGAAGCAATAAAGTTGTCTCTGGTATCTCGTTGAAAGGACCCTCCCAAAAGTATATTAAATGTATTATCCTCATTTAGTGTGTAATCGTAGGATAATGTATTTTCAAAAATGATACTTTTAAATTCATTGGCACCCCGCTGTGCATATCCACTACCATTCAATACACCTCCAAGTGTAGTGGTTTCCCAAATTTGTACCTGATCCAATTTTGTAAGATCCAACGCAATAGAGCTTCTTAATCGCAGATTGGGTATGATTTCATATTGACCAAATGTAGATGCCAATATCCTTAAGGTGGTAAAATCATTGTTATACCCTTCAGCAGCAGCAACGGGGTTATCTGCGACACCAGTAATTGAAGTAAAACTTCCATCGTCATTGCGAATGGGAAAATCCGGGCGGGCATTAAGTGCGGTTACATATGGCCCAATGATAAAATTATCGTTGGCTTGTATGTTCTCTGAAGTACGGCTTATTCCAATATTCGTACCAAAGGTTAGTTTATCACTTACTTTGCTATCGAGGTTTAATCTACCCGCAAGTCTTTGAAATCCAGTACCAGTGAGGGTGCCTTCCTGATCATCGATAGAAAAAGAAGCAAAATAGCGCGAGGTCTCACTTCCACCACTCAACGAGAAATTCCATCTCTGTACTGTAGCCTGATCAAAAATCTCATCTAACCAATCTGTATTTGCATCCCCATAGAAATCATCGGGAAACGGATCCAAACCCGCATTTACTCTTGACTCATTTACGATTTCCTTATATTGTGCAGGATTAAGCATTTCTGGTAACTCGAATACTTCTCTTATACCTACGGTATATCCCACATTCAACTGAGGTTTTTGTCCATATAATCCTCTCTTTGTAGTTATGAGGATTACACCATTAGCAGCTCTGGAACCATATAATGCAGTTGCTGAGGCATCTTTCAATACTTCAATAGACTCTACATCTGCAAAATTCAATGTTGACAGAGAGTTCCCTGTTTGACCTCCCAATCCACCCCCAGTGGCAGTACCAAATTCCCCGGGGATTTGTAAATCTTGTGATTCTACTGGTATTCCATCAATAACGTATAGGGGCTGGTTTGAGGATGTAATAGAGGAAGGCCCTCTTACCCGAACGGATACACCTCCACCGGGTTGACCATTGGCACTTATCACATGCACACCTGCTGCTCTTCCCTGCAACACCTGGTCAATTCCTGCTACAGGTACATCTGTAACTGCATCTCCTTCGATAGAGGAAGAGGAACCTGTAAAATCCTGACGTCGAGAGGTACCGTAAGCTACAATGACTACTTCGCCGAGACTTTGATCCTCATTGACCAAACTTACGTTGATAACAGTTTGATCTCCAATCTCAATTTCTTCGTCTTTTTTTCCAATAAAACTAAAAACAAGTGCTTGTGATTGTGGGCTTACAGCGATTTCATATAAGCCTTCGTCATCAGTATAAACACCGGACGTTGTTCCTTTTACCAGTACTATCACCCCTGGTAGTGGGTCTCCACTTTCTGCATCTACAACTTGGCCTTCGATAGTCCTTTGTTGTGCAAACATAGTCCCTATGCAAAAAGCGAAAAGTAAGGTTAGTAAATACTTTGACATAGAAAAACTTTTTTGTAGTGATTAAACAAAAAAAGGTTTTCCTATCAGCAAAGCTCGTACAGTAATTTGGTTAGGTTTAGTTTGAACGTTAAAGTAACCAAATAAAAATATGGGATCTAAATTATTCGTAGACTAATAAAAGCTAGTTGTCGATAATATTTATGAATTCGTTGAAGGCAGAACAAATATGGTCGAAATTCATTGAAAAACGGCAACCCCAATAAGCAGGCTCCGGGGGTTGAGCGTTCATCTGATAAACGCCGGAAGATAGGGTTTACATATATGTCTAGTAACGTAAAACTCCTTCGAAGCAATGCATTATCCAAGGATATATGCAAGTCTGTGTTGTGCCCCCCTAATCCATGTGGAAAGTATTGAATAAAATTGTCTCAATACTCACTTACTCTCCCATCAAAAAAATACTGATTAGTGTAATATGACTATTATCTGTTAATACTAAAAAAAAAGAGGAAGTCTGTAACAAGACTTCCTCAAGCATTAGTATCCAAGTATATTTTATTAATATCCAGGATTTTGATCAGATTGTGAAATCGCTGTATTGCGATCTATCTCATCATCTGGAATAGGTAATACGAGGTCATTAGAACCTCTACCTTTACTGGTAAGAAAATCTAATGCTGTACCATATCGCTTCATATCATACCATCTGTGACCTTCGAAAGCGAGTTCCACTCTTCGTTCATTAGAAATAATTTCAATGAAATTACCTCCATCGAGTGTTACAGGCTCTAATCCTGCTCTTGTACGAACCTGATTAATCAAGTCAGAAGCAGCACCAAAATCTCCAAGCTGAGCATCAGCTTCAGCCTTTGTAAGTAACACATCTGCTAATCTCACAACATATGGCTTGTCAGCACCTGTAGCAAAATCTACATACTTTCTTGAAAATACAGGACCGGAAGTACTATTCACAGTAGAATCTACTATAGATGAACGCAAATCTCCCTCTTCATATACAAGTGTATTATTATCAGAAGGTGCAATTTCATGACGTCCATCTGGCTGGTCCCAGTACCAGAATGAAATAGAATTCGCATCATTAGAATTAAAATCAACCTGCAGCAATGCTTCAGAAGAAACATTGGCATTGTATAGGTCCATGTAATTAGTTTCCAATGTGTATCCCACAGGGTCACTGATCGCAGCTCCCGCCGCTGCAGAAGCTTCTGCATAATTCCCTAACTGTAGTTGTACTTTAGCTAAAAAAGCATTAGCCGCAGCTTTAGACACTCTCGTTCTATCACTATCACTCGCTAAATTAGGAACGGCAGCATTCAAATCAGCCAAGATTTGGTTATTTACCTCCGATTCTGCTGTTCTCGGTACATTCACGTCGTCTAGTGTTTCAAGTGGCGTGGTGATCAAAGGAACAGCTCCCCAGTTATTTACTAAGTGATAATAGCAAATGGCACGAATTACCCTTGCTTCTGCTTCAAACTGAGCGCGATCAGCATCAAGCACGGGGTCATCTACTGTTGGTAGCAAGTCAATAATTACATTTGCTCTGTAGATCGTATTGTATAGGTTATTCCAAAATCCTGAAATCCCAACATTTGTAGCTAAGATGTCATTTTCATCCATCTCCCTTAAAGAGGTAAATGTTCCCGTATGGACGAGATTATCTGATACAAGATCAACTACGATGGGTACGATATTTGGTGCACCCGTTCCATATACTGCCTGCAAGCCATCATACAGCCCATTCATAGCTACACCTGCACTGGAAGCATTGGTGATAAGATTGTTACTGTCAACCGACAATCGAGGATCTACCTCTAGAGGTTCTTCACATCCTAATGATATTCCCAATAGGATAGTGAATATATATACTATCTTTTTCATTGTATTTACTGTTTAATTACTCAAATAGGTGAAACAAAAAATAAAGCCTAGAAATTCAAATTCGCTCCAATCGTAACCATTTTATTCTGTCCCTGTGTCAGGAAGTCAGTACCAATAGCTAAGTTTGCCGTTCCAGCATAGTTAACTTCCGGATCTAGACCGCTGTAATCTGTAAAAGTCAAGATATTTGTGCCAGCTACATAAAAACGAAGACGGCTAATTCCCACTCTTTGAGTAATGTCAGTTGGTATAGTATATCCAAAGGCAATATTTTTCAGACGGATATAAGACCCATCTTCAATCAACCTGGAAGAAATAGAGTTGTTACGTGATGCATTTGGACCTCCCCTATCTGATACACGTGGAATTCTCGTAACATCACCAGGTTGCTGCCATCTATCGAGCACTGCTGTGGTGTTGTTAAATCCACGACGAAGACCATCTTCTCCAAAAATTCTTGTATAGTTCAAAATGTCATTACCATACTGGAACTGGAAGAAAAAGCTTAAATCAAATCCTTTAAAGCTTATGTTATTTCTCAATCCACCAAAGAAATCAGGGTTTGGATCACCAATATCCGTTTCATCAGCAGGAGTAATTTCTCCATCTCCATTAATATCTTCATAGATAACATCTCCCGTCTCAGGATTGACAAATTCCTCTGCCTTCCAACCTAAGAAGTACGATAAAGGCTTACCTTCATCTACACGATTAGCAAAACCTGCGTCAAAGCCCTGTCCTTCAAATAATCTCGTAACTTCATTTCTATTGGTAGCAAATTGAAGGCTGAAATCCCAGCTAAATGCACCTGAGAATGGCACAACATTGATCATCGTCTCTATACCTGTATTTTCGATTTCTCCTACGTTTTGAGTGATCGACGTGAAACCTGAAGAACCAGGTAAAGGTCTGTTAAGTAGTAAATCTTCCGTTGTCTTTTGGTACCAGTCAAAAGTAATTCCCAATACATCACTAAATAACGCGACATCAAATCC
>CAZZEC010000053.1:2844-4916 GCA_964652565.1 uncultured Bacteroidia bacterium | reverse complement strand
TTTTGGTTAACCACACGGATCGCATCAGAGGTATTCGTATTTCCAGATCCATTAGAACCCCTTCCCCTATTTACTGTAGCAGGAATATAGTTTCTTTCAGCAAAGTTTAATTGATCTAATGCCACCTTACTCTGGAAAGCTAACCCTGGGATAATCTCATACCTTCCAAATACATTTGCCAATGTACGATAACTGAGAAGGTCCTGATCATTTTCCAGGGCAGTTGCCACAGGATTTTCAAAAATCATCCCGCTAAAATTATATGACCCATCATCGTTAAACGCAGCTACATTGGAAGGTTGAAGGATTGCCAGTGAAAGCGCTCCATAGATATTGTTGTCACTATTAACAACATTTGTTTTAGTACGGGTCATGTTCACTCCAGCACCAAAACTCAATTTATCATTGACTCTGTGATCCAAATTCAAACGGCCAGAAACGCGGTTAAAACCCTGTCCGATAATCGTTCCTTCCTGATCGAAGAAAGAACCACCAATAAAGTATTTGGTTTTCTCATCTCCACCGGATACACTTAAATCATATTCCTGGAGACCGGCATTATCCTGAAATACCAGATCCATGAAATCTGTATCCAATCCATTCCAGGCATCAGTAGTACCGAGAGACTCATTCAACAGTTCCTGAAACTGTTCTCCATTCAACATGTCATAGGTCTCGATAGGATTGGTGAATCCATAGTAGGCATTAAATGTGATAGATGGCTTACCACTCTTACCGCGCTTGGTAGTAATCAGTACTACTCCGTTGGATGCACGAGAACCGTAAATAGAGGTAGCTGCAGCATCTTTTAGTACTTCAATAGACTCAATTTCGTTAGGATTTAAATCCGTCAATGCATTGAAATCCATACCCCCATAGGCTTGGTTCGAAAAGTCTCCCGTAGTAACAGGAATACCATCAATAACATATAAGGGTTCATTACCCGCATTGATCGAAGAATTACCTCTGATCCTCACACTCATCCCTACCCCAGGCTGACCTGAATTCGAATTGAGTACAAGACCTGCTACTCTTCCTTGAAGCGCTTGGTCGATTCCTGGAACAGGAAGTTCGTTGATTTCCTCAGCACTTACCGAAGAAATCGATCCCGTTACATCCACTCTGCGTTGGGTACCATACCCTACCACAACGACGTCCTCGAGAGATAAAACATCTTCCTCAAGAGAGACATCTATGGTAGTTCTGCCATCTACAGCGACTTCTAGTGCTTTTTTTCCAAGGAAGGTAAAGACTAACTCATTAGCCTCTGAAGGTAAATCAATCGTGTATATGCCTTCATCATTTGTGTAAGAACCAATAGTGGTTCCTTTGATCAGTACTGCTACACCAGCCAGGGGATCACCTGAATCTGCGTCGGATACAGTTCCTGTAACCCGACTCTGCGCAAATACTGAACCTATACCCAATGTTAACAGGGTACATAGTAGTATTAACTTTCTCATAATAAAGCTTGTTGGTTTAGTTAAAGAATAATTTTTTACATGCTATACTAATTAATGTTCAGTCTAAATTATATATGATGATGGTTTTTCGAAACGCAAAAATTAACATACCTAAGTATAAACAATGTCTTTTTGAAGACAAAATTTGTCATACTACTTTTATGACGTGTAGTATAATAAAGTTAAGAAAATATTTATTAAAAGATTATATATAGAATCAAAACTTAATTTCATTATCTAGTTACAACAAATGTTAAAGATATATTGTTCGAACATCAATATCTTTTTTACTCTATTTTTCTCAAAACAAAAGCAGAACAATTACAGAAAGGTCACTCCATCATTTAGATCACCAATGGGCATTCTCAGGCAACCCATTAGTAACTCAATGACCTATTATCTATATATTGTCTTTCAAGCGATACCCATTAAACAAGGTTTTATTTAACAACAGAATCAATATGCGCATTGCAAAAATCTGGTATTTGAATCAATTTAATATGTTTGAACAACTTCCCAGAGAAAAATTAAAACACATTGCAGATCAAATGCCATTAATCCCTGTAAAAAAGGGGCAAACCATCATGTTCGCTCAGGATCAACCTATGG
>CAZZEC010000053.1:0-2744 GCA_964652565.1 uncultured Bacteroidia bacterium | reverse complement strand
GATAGAATTCAGAGACTTGAAAGAAGATTAGAAAGTATCTTGTTTAAAACGGCAGTAGAAAGAATTGAGGATTTTTTGAAGGAATACATAACAGACTTTGGTAAAGAAGAAGAAGGGTACATACTAGCCAAAAATCAATTGACACACACCGATATCTCAAGGTTAACCTCTACCTCAAGACAAACTGTAACAAGCACGTTGAATCAATTGAGAAAAAATCAAATCATAGATTACGATTCTCAATGGATCAAAATTAAAAAGGACTATCTCAATGTCTGAATAGATCTATCTAGGATATAACATAAAAAAATCATTTCTCATTACAACTTCTATCAGCTTAGACAGATCATTACTTGTGTAATTTGCCATTGAAAGTATAATTCTGCTGGACACGAAAACCTATTTCTTGTCCATTCAGTATAATTAATGAGATTCCAAACATTGTACTTACACCTAGTTTAACCCTAAATACATAATAATATGTCATTGATAAGAAGAACTGATTTGAACAATTTATCCAACAAATTGGAAGATTTCTTCAATCGAGACTGGTTCGATTTCAGTGCAGTAGGTACCAGTATGCCTGCCGTCAATATCAAGGACGATGATCACGCATATTCTATCGAAGTAGCTGCACCAGGTATGAAAAAGGAAGATTTTCATATCAAATTGGATCACAATATTCTTAGTATCTCATCTGAGACAAAAGAGGAACAGGAAGAAAAAGATGAGGATGGGAAATATACCCGTAGAGAGTTTAAATATAGTTCCTTTAAACGATCTTTCACACTTCCTGAAACAACGAATACCGAAAAAATTGCTGCGGCCTATCATGATGGAATACTAACAATTACTGTCCCAAAGAAAGAAGAAGCTCAGCAAAAGCCTCCGAGGAAAATTGATATTTCCTAACACGCTTAATTTTTATCAATTAGTGAAAAATTAAAGCTCCTTATTGGAGCTTTTTTATTTATTTTGGAGAAATTTGATTAAATGAGTTTTACAGACAGAGCAGCTGCACTTATTTGTATTGATTTTATCAATGAATATTTATCACCTGAAGGAAAGCTCTCAAGTGATGGGTACATTCATTTTCTGGAGAGAAACCACACTATCCCTAAAACCGCCAAACTCCAGCAAATTTTTCGAGATAATTTTGATCATTTAATCCACGTCAAAACTCAGTTTTCTGAAAATTATATTGAGTTACCCAGTCAATCCCCATTACTAGGTCACGCCAAACACCTTACCCTTTTTAAGGCGAATACTTGGGGGACTGACTTTCACCAAGACGTAACACCTCACAATAGTGAAACAATCGTAACTAAAAACAGGCTTAGCGCTTTTGCCAGCACAAATCTGGATCTTATGCTGAAAGCTAAAAATATTCAGGATATATATATTATAGGAGTTGCTACAGACCTGGCTGTTGAATCTACCGTTAGAAATGCACATGACCTCGATTATCGTGTATTTGTGATCAGCAGTTGTTGTGCAGCAGCTAAACAAGCACACCACGAAAGAAGTATTGAATCCATGCAGGCTTTTGCCAAAGTAATGACATTTGAAGAATTTAGACGAGCGTAAGCACTATTCAAAAGCAAATACTTCCGTTTGTGGATGAAAGGCATACCACGCAAACCAATACATGGTAACACCATCCAATACATTATCTTGTTCGTCTCTAATAATTGCACTACGAGATTCCTTATCAAAAGAAATGAATATGTTCTTACTTCCTACTTCGTCTTCAAGGATTGAGGTATCTATCTGAGTAAGTATTGAAAATGGATAAGCTTTAGGTTGCCTATCAATTACGATCCCTATTACCCATTCCTTGGGGTGGAATGTCTTGTCCTTATTCGCTACGGGAAAATATAACCTTTTGTGTTTGTCATATCCTTTATAAGGAGTAGATGTATAATCTCTATTAAACCCCGTCTTAGTTGAAAGTACATATGTCTTTGGATACATCGCTTTCCATTTACCCCAAGTAGTGTGTATGGTAGGAATAGCGGTTAATTGTTTACTTTTCTCTGGCCCCGAAATAGCCTGGCCCAAAATTTGGGACCATAGAGATTCAGTCTCCCTATCGTATAATAATACATCACTATTGTACAGTAACCCAGAAACTCCAAATGTTTTTCTTTTCCCTTTAAAATCTGCATTAAAAGCTATGCCACTCCCACACAACGGACAGTAGGAAATAAATACTGGTAATTGCCCGAACTTATCATTGACAATTTCATGATAATTCAATATGCTGATGGGGTATGCCTTGGCTATGTTATTGATCTCTACTCCCAATACTCTATCATCTTCATCCAACCGCACATCTTTTGTCAGTCTGAATAATGGATGATCAATAGCTGGGATGCCATCTCTGGGAGGCCCTCCTAAATGAATTTCCTTAATTGGGATCAAAGAATCAGATAAATCAAATCCATTCTTGTTAATTTTGGATTGTCCCCTTACAATAAGAAAACTGCATATTTCAACTAGTATTAAGCAGCTATAAAAAAAATTTGTTCTTGGTGTCATACATTATTATGTTAGTACATCTTTCTTGTAGCCTTTATTTACTTATTGTTCAAATGGGTAGTTGTCTCGCATTTGACCTACTCTATAAAAAGTAATGAGCTTTACAATTACTTAAGTATGCATCCAACTAAAAAAGAATTACTTAAAGAAGCCATTAGAGTGTTTGAGGAACGGATACTTGAACTTAAAAGAGACCAAGATGA
>CAZZEC010000052.1:12959-35195 GCA_964652565.1 uncultured Bacteroidia bacterium | reverse complement strand
TATGTCTGCGATCGTAAATCATCCCAACGAGCAAGAATAATGCTCCCGTAGCAATACCATGATTAACCATCTGTATGATTGCTCCACTCATTCCTTCCTCAGTAAAAGCAAAAATACCTAACACGATGAATCCCAAGTGGGAGACGGAAGAATAAGCAACGAGTTTCTTGATATCCTTTTGGACCATGGCTGCCATAGCTCCATAGATGATTCCAATCACTGCAAGACCAGAGATGAGTGGTGCAAATTGGATAGAAGCTTGTGGGAAAAGTGGTAAACAAAAGCGTATCAATCCATAGGTTCCCATTTTCAATAATACTCCGGCAAGTATCACAGAGCCCGCAGTGGGTGCTTGGGTATGAGCATCAGGAAGCCAGGTATGTACAGGAAAAAGGGGTATTTTGATTGCAAAACTGAGTGTAAATGCCCAGAACAACCAAGGCTGAACATCTGGAGAAATGACCGATTCTTGTAATATGGTGATATACGAAGAAGTGAAAGAATAACCTGGAACGCTGATTCCCAGATAGATAATAGCAATAAGCATTAACAGAGATCCCACCAATGTATAGAGGAAAAATTTCAGCGAAGCATAGATTCTTTCCTTTCCTCCCCAAATACCAATGAGAAAGTACATGGGAATCAATACCATCTCGAAGAAAATATAAAACAACAGCATATCCAATGCCAGGAAGAACCCAATAATCCCCGTTTCTAGCAGTAGCATCAACGAGTAATAGGCGATATGGTGCTTTTCAATGGAACCCCATGAAAAATATATGGTGAGAGGAAAAATAAGCGTCGATAGTAGCACGAGATAAATAGATATACCATCAACGGCGAGTGTATAGTTGATATCAAATCCATTGGTTGTAAACCAAGGAATATTGATGAAGTATACATATCCATCCTGTACCATATTTCCAGCAGCAACCTGCGCGGTATAATCGAAATATAACCATAGGCTTGCCAAAAAGGGAAGCACAGAAAAAACCAATGCCAGTGTTTTAGAAGATTGCTCGCTTCGAAATGCAAGAATCAACAGCGCACCTACTAAAGGAAGAAATATCAGAGATTGTAATAGTATATCAGCCACGAAAGTTTATGTCTTAAGGGTTTAATGGGTCAAATATATAGTTTTTCTGTTGAATATCTCAAATAGATTAAGAGAACATGACTTTGAGTACACTTGAATATATTACTTACTATATATAAGTATTAAAAAACAGGTATTATAATCAGATAGAATATACTTAGGAATTGATTCGTCGCGATTAAAGAAAAGTATATGAATAATAAATAAGATTAAGTTAAGTAAGTAGGAGGACAATATTAATTATGTGATATCAACTTACCCTGGTACAATACAATTATCCCCCTGTAGCGACAGATAGCGGAAAAGAGAGGGGGACGTAAGGGGGTGAATAGCAAAAAATGATGTTCCATTTCATCATAAATCCTTATTCACCCACCTACACCTCCCTCTCCATCTACACAGACAGCCCTGCAGGGAGGAAATCGGAATATATGTATATCTAAATATCAGACAAATTATCCCTACACAAACCCGTATGCATCCTTGGATGATGCATTCTGCTTTTGTTACCTTGTTCAATCCCTTCAGGAATGCGCTGGGTTGGAATACCACGGCTATTCCTGGTTTAACTCCTTCGGAGTTTCAGAAACCCTAAAAGGGTTGAACCAAGAATAGGACCGGATAAGGAACCATGATATATAGTTGACAAAACAATCATTAAAGATTATATATATAATCCTTAACTTCGATCAACGTTGAAATAAACAAAAACATATTACATATGAACCAGGTATATATCGCTTCTGCAGTAAGGACACCCATCGGGAGATTTGGAGGGGTACTATCACCGCTTACTGCTACGCATTTAGGGGCTGCTGCAATACAAGGTGCATTGGAAAAAGCGGGAGTAACGGTAAATGATGTACAAGAAGTGTTCATGGGAAATGTATGCTCGGCAAATCTTGGACAAGCTCCCGCTCGTCAGGCGGCGATCTATGCGGGAATAGGAGAGGATGTTCCATGTACTACCATCAATAAAGTGTGTTCTTCTGGAATGAAAGCAATTATGTTTGCTGCTCAGAGTATCATGTTGGGTCATGCAGATCTTATTGTAGCGGGAGGAATGGAAAGCATGTCCAATATCCCCTATTATTTACCTAAGTTGAGATGGGGAAATAAATATGGAGATACGCCCATGATTGACGGACTGGCCAAAGATGGGCTGACAGATGCTTACAACGAGGTAGCTATGGGCGTAAGTGCCGACAACACTGCGGTTAGATACAGTATCAGTCGTGAAGATCAAGATGCTTATGCCATTGAATCCTACAAGCGTTCGGCCAGTTCTACAGAGGATGGGATCTTTGAAAAGGAGATTGTGTCTGTAAAAGTACCTCAGCGAAAAGGTGATCCATTAATCGTTACAGAGGATGAAGAATATAAGGCTGTGAATTTTGAAAAGTTGTTGACATTGAAGGCCGCTTTTATGAAGGATGGAACTGTAACTGCTGGTAACGCTTCAACGATTAACGATGGGGCAAGTGCGATGGTAGTTGTGAGTGAAGAAAAGATGAAAGCACTGAATTTAACTCCAGTAGCGAGAATTGTATCCTTTGCAGATGCTGCACATGAACCCATGTGGTTCACTACTGCACCCACCCTGGCAGCTCCTAAAGCGTTGGAACGAGCAGGTTTATCATGGGATGATATCGATTTTATCGAAGTCAATGAAGCATTTGCTGTAGTACCTTTGGCTTTCAACAAACTGTTGAAAGTAGATCCCAACAAAGTCAATGTCCATGGTGGGGCTGTATCATTAGGACACCCATTAGGTGCCTCAGGCGCCAGAATACTCACTACACTCAATGGGGTATTGCAGCATCGCAATGGCAAGTATGGGTTAGCTGCCATTTGTAATGGGGGAGGTGGAGCCTCAGCGATGGTGATAGAGCGTTTATAAATGAGTCGTTAGACCAAAACTGCAGGGATTGGTGGAAGCCAATCCTGCTCTTTGGGCACCTAACAATTTCACACCGATAACTCCCTCATTTGGCGATCCATAAGTGCCAATCCTTGTCGAAGTGTGTGTGGGCGATAGTCAAGTTCTGTTTGTGCTTTTAGGAGGATGAATCCCGTTTTAGGGGGCCTTTTTGCTTTTTGGTTGAGCTGGTCGCTAGTTGTCTGTTGTACTTCCTGGGGATCGAGTTTCCAAAAAGCGGCAATTTGTCTCACCATATCAAAGATCGTCATCATTTCAGATCCGGAAATATGATAAACCCCACTTGCATTGTGCATAACAGCAGAGATAGAAGCAGAGGCTAGGTCTTCAGCCAGGGTCGGGCATCTGAGTTGGTCATTGACGACGCGTATGGTTTGGCCTTCTTCCAGGCTTTTTTTGGCCCAAAGCACAATGTTGGACCTGGACATAGCAGGAGTGATTCCATAGACCAGCATGGTCCGAAGGATGGCATAATCAATATTCATCCCTTGAATAACTTGTTCTGCCTTCAATTTAGATAGGCCGTAATAATTGACTGGGTTAGGCTTATCCTCTTCTTTATAAGGGCCATTTTCTCCATCAAAAATAAAATCTGTAGAAATGTGTATCAGGCGAGATTGGTATTGCTTGGATAATTCAGCAAGCTTCCTGACAACATCAACATTTACTGCATCGCATTCTGAATGATGATCTTCACAATAGTCGACCTGTGTGATTGCAGCCGTATGAATAACATACTCGGGTTTGATTTCGTGATACAACTTAGCGAGTTCAATGTGATCGGTGAGATCTAGTTCGTGATAATGATACCCTTTTCTAAGCGGGTGGCGATTTACCCCTCGAGAGGTTGCGATCAATTTGATATGTGGTAATCCTGCAAGGTTTTGTACAATTTTTTGACCCAGAAGGCCGTTGCTCCCTGTGAGCAAAATCGTTTTCTGCATTAGATGCCTATTTGATATAGCTTATTTCCTTGTACACTTACCATGATGAGTTCCCCTTCAAATCCCTTGGTACGTGCTTTTTCTATGGCTTGATTGGCCTGTTGCTCATTTTCATAAAATCTATACACTACTGCATATCTGACCTTTCCATCTCCTCTCTGCACGGGTAATTGATGAGGTATATCTTTTTGATTGTTCAGATGTTCAAATACTGTATTTTCCGCACTATCTTCACTATCAGCCCATTCGGTTACTACCAGGTATATAGTTTCAGGTCGTTGAGTAATTTCAGAGGGATTATCTAATATATTTTTAATGACAGAATGATAATCTGACTCCTCATACTGGTTGAGTATAGAGGTCATTTGTTTCAGATCACAAGCATAGGGGTATGCTTCTGTATGTAGGCCTCCTACTCTCCCACCTTCATTTGTAACTACATGAATATCAGTCAACACATGTAATGCCCGACGAAAATTATCTTCCACTTTTGCATAATAGATCCTTGCATTATTGGAGGATTTGAGTTGCTCTCCAGTGATCAGCATATCAAAATATGGTTCCATATCAAGATAAGGGTATTCTCCGCTCATAGATTGCGTACGAGCATCTGTAAAAGCATCGTATTGTTGGATCGCATCTATTGTGTTCAGGGTATTCACTTTTTGAATGCGAAGGTTGGGAGAAAGCATACGGCTAGGTCCCAATCCAGTAAATACACCTTCGGCCATGGTGATTTGCATCCCCAGACGAGCTAATTCTGTATTAATTATTTCTGCCTTTTGCTGAAACAAGGAGGGATCCATATTTTCAAAATATGGGGTGATAAGGGGGATAATTTCATTTTCTCGCTGCTCCATGAGTGCGAGTAGGTCTGTTTCACTCGCTATATCTTCCCGGAAGAGTGCTTTTTGAGCATAAGACGAGACTTTTTCCAACACATCTTCTTGCTCTTTAAGCAATAGAAATAGCTGTGGAAACTCTTTTTCAAATGAAAAATTGACCCTTGCTGTTGCAGTTAAGCCTCTTTCACTCGTGCTGTTGTCTTCTGAGCCTGAAGGCTCTATAGTCAAATCGACGGGAGATTCCGAAGAGTCAGCAAAATTATCTGATGCATTAGATGAGGCAGGGGAATTGCATCCTATGCCTATCCATATACTTACTAAGAACCCGCCAACGAATAGCAGGGCTTTGTTACGTATGAGAGTTTTTGCCATCTGGGTAATATTTGTGTTCCCGAAAACAAAATACATTTAATATACCATTAAAACGAACGATAAGTTACATAATGGTATCTATAGCAATAGTAAGTATTTTTCGATAAATAGGCAGAATCTCGAATTAAACCAAATAAGAAATAAATGTATAAACAAACGCAAACTAAGAGTTAGCTCGCAACTTTATAATTATAAAAGTCACCACTACTCAATTTATCTTTGGCTATATCCATCGTTACATAGTAATCCTTTACCTCACTATCTGGCATTTCAAACATAATATCCAGCATAATGGCTTCAATGATTGCACGCAATCCTCTTGCACCGAGTTTGAGCTCATTAGCTTTTTCTACCACTGAGTCTAATACAGCATCTTCAAATTCCAGCGTTTTATTTTCCAGTTCAAAAAGACGCTTGTATTGTTTAATAATGGAATTTTTAGGCTCTGTCAGAATACTCCTCAATGCCATTGAATCCAATGGGTCCAGGTAGGTGATTACGGGAAGGCGACCAATAATTTCAGGGATCAATCCAAATTGGCGAAGATCAGTAGGCTGTAAGTATCTATACAGGTTCTCTTCATCGGCTACAGATTTATCATTTTCCGTTGTGTAACCGATAGCTTTTACAGCAACACGCTGAGCGATAATACGTTCTATCCCATCGAACGCTCCTCCACAAATAAATAATATATTGGATGTATCGATTTGTACCAGATTTTGTTCTGGATGCTTTCTTCCTCCTTTGGGTGGTACACTAGCGGTAGTTCCCTCCAGAAGCTTTAATAATGCCTGTTGTACACCTTCACCACTCACATCCCGGGTAATGGAAGGATTTGCTGATTTACGAGCAATTTTATCAATTTCATCGATGTAGATGATGCCTTTTTCTGCAGCTTCTACGTCATAGTCAGCAGCTTGAAGTAGTCTTACCAGAATACTTTCTACGTCTTCTCCCACATATCCTGCTTCCGTCAATACAGTCGCATCCGCAATGCAAAAAGGTACGTTGAGTATTTTAGCAATAGTACGGGCAAGAAGAGTCTTACCCGTACCTGTTTGTCCTGCTAAAAGGATATTACTTTTCTCCAATTCAACTTCACCTTCCTGCCGCTCCTTTTGGAGTATTCGCTTGTAATGATTATATACAGCGACTGAGAGTACTTTTTTTGCTGGGTCCTGCCCGATTACGTACTTGTCGAGATAATCTTTGATTTCCCGAGGTTTAAGTAGTCGAGCAAATCGGGTGACTGGCCTATCTTTGAGCTCTTCTTCAATGATAGTATTGGCATGTTCTACACACTGCTCGCAGATGTAGGCACCACCATAACCAGCAAGTAGAATTTGAACTTCATTTTTGGCCTTTCCACAAAATGAACAATTCTCATTTCTCATCTTCGTTTTCCTTTTTACTTAGCACCTCATCGACCAACCCATATTCCTTCGCTTCTTCAGCAGACATCCAATAATCTCTGTCTGAATCTTCCCAAATCTTCTCATAAGGCTGACCAGAGTGGAGTGCTAATATTTCGTATAGTTCTTTTTTCATTTTTTGAATCTCCTTATGCACAATCTCAATGTCTGAGGCTTGTCCCTGAGCACCACCTAATGGTTGGTGAATCATGACACGTGCATGGGGGAGGGCAGATCGCTTACCTTTAGCGCCTGCACACAATAAAATAGCACCCATAGACGCTGCCATTCCCGTACAGATAGTTGACACTTCTGGACTCACCAATTGCATGGTATCATAAATACCTAGTCCAGCATACACAGATCCTCCAGGAGAATTCAAGTAAATATTAATATCTTTTTTCGCATCAGCAGACTGCAAAAACAGAAGCTGTGCGCTTACAATATTAGCAATTTGATCAGAGACAGGCATTCCCATAAAGATGATACGGTCCATCATCAATCGAGAAAATACATCCATCGCTATCACATTCAATTGACGTTCTTCAATAATATTGGGCGTTAACCCTACGATATGGGGTACAGCAGCAGAAATCTGATGATTCGTCGCACTGATAAAATCGTGCATTGTGAGACTGCTAATTCCTTGATGCTTAATAGCGTATTTAAGAAATTCGTTTTGATCCATCATTGTCTTTATTAGTTGTCAAATTAAACATAAATTTCTGAATTAACACGCTATGACATCCTTTCGTGACAGATAAAAGAGTTTTTAACTCCTAAATATTTTTCCTACTCTTAAAACTACACTTTACGAAAAAAGACAATACGTATACCAACGGGAAAAGTTGTGATTTGATATAAAAATTACTTTTGAAATGTAATATTATATATGAAGTGCCTTAAGAGCGTTTTTCCTGATTGAGTCTAAGTGACAGTCCTACTCTATGAATGATTCCCAAATGACGGGTAGGGTCGGCCGCATAGTCCAGGATTAGTGGATGTCTCCCCGCTCGCATTCTCAATCCAATTCCCGCTGTGGGATATGGTTGATCATCTACATTTATCTTGTACCCTGCTCTTATCATCAGTAAAGACTTATAGCTATATTCTACCCCCATTCGTATGTTCTCCGCATTATCATTGGGATGGTTAAGCTGTATGGAGGTCGTGATTTTTTGGGACTTATCGGTACTTTCATATGGGACAATTGATATTCCGAGCTTAAATAATGTGGGTGCGGGATATTCGTCTAGTACTAAGGGACCGGAGGTGAAAGCTGTGTCTCTGTCGGTACTACCACTAAGCCTGGAATTGGGTCCAAAATTTTGTACGACCACGGCGAAACGCATATCTTTTACATCCAGCCTGTAAAGGAATCCCAGATCTACCATGAAGGTATTTGCAGTAAATTCTGCCAGTTGCTCTCTGACAAATTTTCCATTGATTCCATAGCTAAAATTATCTGTTAGTTGCTGTCCATAGCTGATTCCCAATGCATAATAATTGGCATAGAATAACTCTCCAGTTCCCTGTGGCTGAAATGTCGTTCTCACTTCCATCGCTCCGGAGTTGAGGGCATTCAGAGACACCCCTAAATGGCCAAATTTGGTAGGCTGAATGGCAGATGCAAAGGCGTAGTTAATCCCGGCTACCCAAAAAGTATTGGTGATTCCTGTGGTGAACGTCTCATTTTCAACAATAGTTGCAGGGTTCGTAGAACTGGAATAAGCATCTCCCGTTAAACATATGTTACTGCTAGCTAATGCAGCAGAACGTGGGCTGACGTCGATCTTCAAAAAAGTGAGGCTTGATATTCCGGCTCTTTGATCACCTAGTGGTGGAAATAATTGTGCATGCACGGGATGAATGCATGCCAGAATAAGTAAGAGTATAAAATTTCGCATTTTCATCAACCTTTAGGCTGTCTGGTACGAATTATGTTAATAGGATTATGTATAGATAGATATGAATATATCTATTACGCTATCAATCGAAAGGCAATAAAGCATGTTTTTAATATCCATCCAAAGAGTAAATAACTAATTCTGTAACCAATCCTAAATGATCGTACTTATACCTATATTAGGTTAATATTGACTACTATATTTTTTTGTTCATTATTAATACTTGAATATACTTAAGTAAGTGATAGACAATATTAATTATGTGGTATTAACTTACGCTAGTACAAGACAATTATCCCCCTGTAGAGAAGGATAGTGCATTGGAGAGGGGGACGTAAGGGGGTGAATACAAAAAAATGATGTTCCATTTCATCATAAATCCTTATTCACCCACCTACCCCTCCCTCTCCATCTACACAAACAGCCCTACAGGGAGGAATTGGGATATGTATATCTAATTATGTCTTGGAACTTGTAGACGTATTATAAATGTATACTTGTTGAAATCGCGTCTCATGCTTTACAACGTGCATTTTCATAGAATAATTTTAACATCTAAATATGTAGATTTGCTTATGTGTAAGTATCGATTGTATGTAATATGTATCTGTTTATGGGTATTGAATATAGGTGTCTCAAAAGGGCAGCCTCTACAGAATGAACGTACATATTTTGAAGGGACGATATCTTTCGAAGTCGATTTTAAGGGAGCTGATGCAGGGTTTATTACAGCAAATGAACCCAATAGAAAAATGGACTTACACCTCAAGGAAGGAGATTATATTGTCAACTTGATGGGAGGTAAGTATCCCAAAACTTTTCTGTTTGTCGCAGACTCAAATAGAGAGTACCTGGTAGATGCTTCTAAGCAAATTGCGTATCGCCATTCTACGTATACAGATAGAATCTATCACAATGAGCAGGAACCTCCCATAGCCAAAAATTCTGGAAAAAAGGCACAAGTCAATGGAATTTTGTGCGATGTGTACCTGATGAAACAGCCTGATACCTATTTTGCCTATTACGTAAATGATGATTACAAGGTAGATTTGGGACAATTTCCTGATACTACAAATTCCAATGCGAGCTTCTTGGTCAAGGGCCTTGAGGGTAGAATACCATTAAAAACGATTAAAAAGCAAAAAACACTTACCGTAACTACTACCTTTAAGGAGATAAAACCTCAGACCTTTAATCCTAAGCAGTTTTTGATCCCAAAGAGTTTCAAAATTTTTAATAGGGATTACAGGTACTGATATCCTTCTTACTATCAAGGATAGACAATTGAATATGAAAGAATCAGGGAGATGTAAAATTTTTTTCACATTTTAAGGTAAATCTTCTCACTGATGTATAATCCTTTGAATGAATCTAATGGCATGATATCGGGTATTAACCTGATTATCGTTATTGCCATGATATTTTCCTGGAGTTGTGTCTCCAATGCCGACACAAATGAGGTTCCTCCTTCTCCCAATATTATATTGATTTTAGCAGATGATCTGGGATATGGAGATCTTGGGGTGTATGGTCAGGAAATAATCGAAACCCCTCATATCGATCAACTCGCTTATGAAGGACTGAGGTTTACCCAGTTTTATGCGGGTTCACCAGTTTGTGCCCCTTCTCGATGTGTATTATTGACCGGTAAGCATACCGGATATGCACATATTCGCAGCAATGATGAATGGAGAGAAAGAGGGGAAGTGTGGGATTTCGCTAAAGCAGTGGAAGATCCCAACCTGGAAGGTCAAAGGCCTATTCCTGCTGGTACTCAGACAATAGGAAAACTATTACAACTAGTCGATTACCAGACGGCAATAGTTGGTAAATGGGGATTGGGAGCACCACTTACTGAAGGAATACCCACAAAGCAGGGATTTGATTTTTTCTTTGGATATAATTGTCAACGTCAGGCTCATACCTATTTTCCAAAGCATCTTTGGAAAAATGAGGAAAAAGTATGGTTGGAGAATGAGTTAGTTGTACCGAATACAAAATTGCCTGAAGGAGCTGACCCTTATGATGAAGAAAGTTATGCACCCTTTACCGACCAACCAGATTATGCCCCTGAATTAATGCTGGAACAATCGCTGCAGTTTATAGAACGGAATAAAGATACGCCCTTTTTCCTCTATTTTGCTTCTCCTATTCCACATGTCCCGTTACAAGCCCCTAAAAGATGGGTAGATTACTATCATGAAAAGCTAGGGGAAGAGGAGCCCTATCTGGGGGAGCGGAATTATTTTCCTGTAAAATATCCTCGTGCAACCTACGCAGCCATGGTTTCTTATTTGGATGAGCAAGTGGGGATGCTGGTAAAAAAACTGAAAGAGACCGGACAGTATGAAAATACATTGATCTTGTTTACGAGTGATAATGGGCCTTCTTTCAATGGCGGGACAGATTCTGAATACTTTGACAGCGGGCACCCATTTCGAAGCGATTATGGAAGAGGGAAAGGATTTGTGTATGAAGGAGGGATCAGGGTTCCTTTTATTGCCAGTTGGCCAGAGAAGATATCCAGTAATACTACCAGTGAATATATTGCTGCGTTTTGGGATATTCTACCTACACTTTGTGATGTTGCGCATGTGGAGAAACCGGATGACATTAATGGTCTGAGTCTTGTCGATGTATTTATGGGCAGACAGCCCGTTCAAAAACACGAATTTCTTTATTGGGAGTTTCCCAGCTATCAAGGTCAGCAAGCAATACGAATGGGTAAATGGAAGGCCATACGCAAAGATATTTTTAAGGGGAATATGACCTTTGAATTATACGACTTAGAAGTTGATCCGCTTGAAACAAAAGATGTGGCAGCGTCTCATCCCGAAGTTATTAGCAGAATGGAGAAAATTGCGACAAATAATCGGTCGATTCCGGAACTCGAGCGCTTTCGCTTTGCGGAATTAGGGGACAAATAGTCCTGAAAATGGAAATGAGTAAGTGAGAAATTCTGTCACAAATACTTGGCGAAATGTGTTGATAATCTATATTTCAATCTATTGTATATAATCCGATATTCGTATGGCAAAGGTAGAGTTTACTGAAAATGAAAAAATTGAAATTAGAGAAATTTATGGGAAAGATTTTTCTGAGTTAAATGGGGAAGAATTTGAAAAGCTACAAACTGAATTAAGGAAAAAGTATCATCCCGATAAGTTTGAACAGTACAACGATGCGGTGATCAGGGAAATGGCCAAAGAAAAATTTCAGCGGATCGAAAAGTTAGGGGAAAAGCTCAGAAAGTACATGGAAGTCCAAAGAGCTGGAAAAGTAGACACTACTAAAGAGGATATCTTTGATAAAAAGGCTCAATTTGCTTTCGAGCATATGAGCATCGAAATCATTACACGTGAAAAAGACCTTAAATATCTATTATTTGGAACCTATGTTCGTTGGTTGGAGCAGGGGGATGAATTTCAGATACCCAAGACACAGGCCTCAATTATCATGGATCAGGACCATAGAGGTGTCAGTGTAGGATTTGTGGAGACGATAAAAATATATCTATCATTTGGACCTGGTGATAATTTGGATATGGTCATACAATGGCTATATGAAAAACTGAAAGGTCATGCAGATGCAGTCATTGTAGAAGGTAAGAGATCCAAGATTGATTTGATGAACTTACAAACACTAATCAGGAGAAAATCCTTTCTCGGTATTTCAGCAGGATAAGGAGTTATTCCTATTTTAGCATTCTGGATGGATTTCCAACATATATACCGGATTCAGCTATGTCTTTGACTACAACAGCGCTCATGCCAATTACAGTATGTGAGGTTATTCGAATATTTTGCTTAATCGAAGCATTCGTCCCAATGTACACCTGATCTCCTATCTGACACAAACCACTGATGTTTACTGCGGGAGCTGTAGTAACAAAATCTCCCAATACACAATCATGTCCAATAGTAGTGTGAAGGTTGAGTTGAGTATGTCTTCCCAGGCAAATATCGCAGGTAAGCGTAGTACGAGCACAAATTACAGAGCCTTCACCGATCTGTACCCATGGAGACATGATTACAGAAGGATGGATTAAGGTAGCATAATGTGTATCAGGAGGTAATTGATGGACAACGTTTGCCCTTATTTCCGGATCACCAATAGCTATCACTGCCTCCCCATCTGGTGCCTGAAACTTAGATTGAGGGATGATCGGTGTGTTGAGGAGCAGTGTGTTGTCGTAGACTTCGTCCTTTTCTACAAAAGCCTTTACATGATAAGAATTACCTAAATCTCTAATGAGGCAAAATACTTCTTTTGCAAATCCACCAGTTCCTATGATATATATTGACTTTTTCATCATAAAAAGGAATAAAGGGTGTTTTGATTCTCGTTTTCTATATACTAAATTTACCCGCCGTCTGGATGATCTAACAAAGTTCTTAGGGCGTATGCACCAAATTTCATAAATAATTCATTATTAATTGGTTGCTTTAAAATTTTTATATATTGGATCTATATAAGCTTCTGATTAGTAGTTATTAATGATTTTAGTATGTTTGCCCTGCAAAGTTGAACATTAGTAGCTGATTTTGGTAATTTACCTAAATTTGAGTCGGAAAAGGATATTATTGCAGACACGTAGCATTTATACATACACAACAAGTACATGGATTTTTTATCTGAGTTATCACATTCTACCCAACAAGCCATCCCAATATTGATCTTACTTGTCACGGGATTGGCTTTAATGCTTCTGGATGTTTTTAAAGCGAGAACAACGCTGCCCTGGGTTTCGGCTTTAGGGTTAATTATTTCCAGTGTATTAGCCTTTACCATGGGTAGTAAAACCTCAGATGTTATTTTCTCGGGGATGTTGGAAACGGGAGCGCAGGCTCCTATGATTCATATTCTGCTGTGTGTATCAGGACTCATCACTTTATTTTTCATAGCGGATTACCTGAAAAGGCAGGAGATCCCTATTTATGATGTATATGTACTACTCATATTTGCAGTACTAGGAATGATATTAATGGCCAATGCCAATGACCTGATCATTACGTTTATTGGATTGGAAACCATGTCTATGTGTTTATATATCTTTGCCGCACTGTTCAAGCGCGACCCCCGTTCAAACGAATCAGGACTCAAATATTTTTTACTGGGATCTTTTGCATCCGCTTTTTTGTTATTCGGAATTGCCTTGATCTATGGTATCACAGGAGCCACTAACATGGATGATATTCTAGCCAATAGTGCTGCCTTCACTCAATATTCTTTAATCTTTTACACAGCGGTTGGTCTGATTATCATTGGATTTTTATTCAAAGTTTCAGCATTTCCTTTCCATAACTGGACACCTGACGTTTACGAAGGTACACCCACTCCGTTAGCAGGTTTTATGGCTACTGGAAGTAAAATGGCTGCCTTTATTGCGCTAGGAGTGATTATTAATAAATTGGAACTCGTCCAATACGATAAGATCGTTACACTTATCGCCATCTCAGCATTGTTTACCATGATATATGGAAACATTGTAGCTGCACAACAAACCAATATCAAACGTATGTTGGCATACTCCAGTATTGCTCACTCAGGGTATGTGATGCTGGGACTATGCGTGGGTGCTGCAGGGTTTTCAGCAGTGATTTTCTACATGTTTATTTATACCCTGATGAATTTAGGGGCTTTTGGGATGGTAGGAATGGCGGAAAGAGACTACAAAGACACTTCGCTCGATCATTGGAGAGGCTTAGGATTAAAGGCTCCGTATTTCGCAGGTACATTATCAGTATTTTTATTTTCTCTGGCAGGTATTCCCCCGCTTGCTGGATTTATGGCTAAATATCAAATCTTCATTACAGCTATTAGAGGAGAATTGATCCTCCTGGCAATTGTTGGTATCCTTACTTCAGTTATAGGTGCTTACTATTATATCAAAGTGATTGTACTAATGTTCTTTGGAGGGGATGAAAAACCTCAACTGAACACTGCTTTTGGAACCTGGCCGATGATAGGTACAGTGCTCCTGGTTGTCCTTATCTTGGTATTAGGAGTATTTCCATATCTCATGCTAAACCCTATAGATGCCGCAAGCGGCGTTACAGAGGTGGTGGATACAGCCATTGCAAGACCATAAAGGGTACGTATTTAAGTATCAATATTTCCTTACCTTCCTGGCCTTCAAAAACGTGTATATTTGTTACGTGGGCTTAGGATACTACATATATCGAATTGTCATTTTTCTAGGGTTATTAGGTTCTGCTAATATATATGCTCAATTACCCGATGTGAGAATCGATATCAGAAGAGCCAATAACTTCACCTATAGCTCTCGATGGGATATGGACTACAACCTGCAATCCCCAAAGTATAGCCTGGAGCTCAATATTCATCACGATAATTTATTGAATAGCACTTTGAACAAAAGTCCTTTTGTTCAGGCATATTTACACACGTCTATATGGCAGTACTATCAGTTAAACTCAAAGATAAGCCTGGCCTCCTGGATAGAGTACGACCATTTTTTTAATAACCAGAATTATCGATTGACAGGATATACGGGATTATCCTATCGTCCCTTTTCCTATCTCTCAGTTACCCCTTTGATCGGTTACAGTTGGGATTACAGAGCCTCTCTGCTGGACCAGGGACTTTCCCCAGCAATAAGATTAAGATCCCAATATAAATGGGAAGATGGACTTACGATGGAGACGTATTTATTTGCACGTTCCAAGGATATTGAACCCAGAAATCAAAGGAATATAACCTTTAATTCCATTTGGGCTAAATCATTTGGTTCCTACGCGGATCTGGCATTTCGCTTTCATGCAGGTACTAGTGAGATTGATGATTACCGCAATCGGATGATTGAGAGTATTGTTTCAGATACGATACAACCTGGATTAAATCTTCGATATCAAATACAGCCCAATTTATATTGGGATTCTGAAAATACGCTGTTGCTGACCAACAGATCATTCAGGTTTGATCCCTTGGAAGACAATCCTGTATCCAGGAACGATTTGTCTTTTGGGCAATTGAATCTTGGCACTCAACAAAAGCTCTCATATGCCACCAATCGATTCAATGCCTTTCTCACATATGAATATCAATATCTAAGCAGGAGATATGAATTAGAGAATACGCTTTTTTTGAATCCTAACCAATTTGAACAATTACTTAACAGAGAAAAACAAAAGGATTTTTTTCGTGCATTAACTCGATGGGAACTCCAGCTTTCTTATAGAATTCACCCTCAACATAATCTTCGCTTCGCCGCCAATAATATCTATATTAAGTATGATACACCTTCTGAGATCAACTTCGATGACCATGATGAACTGACATATGGCTCAAACCTGGCATGGAACGCCAGGTGGAGCCGCAAATTTTCTACTACTTACAGACTACTTGGTAATATCAGGCAATATGCATTTTTGTTTCAGGAGCGTAGTCAAGATAATTATACGCAATATAGCCTGAGAATGGAATTTGACTACAGATGGGAAGCTTTGGACAATTTAATACTCCAAGGTAGTCAGGATATTTACGTTACATATAATATCAAGGATTTTGACGATATCAATCGCACAGATCGGTCAACGAGAAATCTCGAAACAGATGTAAGGGTCAATTATAGACCATCTCGGAAATGGGAAACGCTTACTACTATGTTCAGAAGAGAAACACATGTATCTTACATCAATTGGGATTCTTTTACTGAAACAACCTTAGATACTACAGTTACTTATAATATATCCCATATCCATACCTTGAGATTGAAGAGTCCATGGGAATCTGTAAGATTACTCCTCGAGATAGGGTATCAGCATCTCAGTGTTGTCAGAAAACAGAATACAGCCATGTCAAATCTAAATAATCTACTTGTTCCTGTGAATCTCAAAATCAGAAATTTTCAATCAGGTCCCAGAACGGGTATCAAAGTATTTCATCGCAACCCTGCGACCATAGACTTATCTGTATGGTGGCAAGTACAATATCAAGATAATCTTTTCAAAGAAGTTGAAAATTTTTCAACTTTAGGAGCTACTTACAGAGAGCAAGACCTAACGCGGATTAATCGTTTTTTTAGACCTTTTTTTGAACTCAAGTTAAATTTTTGGTTGAGAGGTTAGGGTATATGAATTTGGAAGCTATGACAAGATTCCTATATTTTATGGTATTCCAAGGTATGATATCTGGATTACTGGGGCAAACTCTGATACAAGGGAGAGATATCGATATGATGGATAGGATGGATTTGAATTTGCGTTACCTCGTCAAGGACCCTTCATTAAATCAGTATTTCAGAATTTCGTCAGAAGGTGTTGCTATGTATGCCTCTAGAGAAGACAAACTTCATGACGATCCTGAGTTCTTTCTGTATTACAATGAAATTACTGCATTTGTGGGGATGATGAGGTTATTACCCCGGGAAAGAATGAAGGTCTTATATATGAGTAAAGGACGTAAAGCGTGGACGGAAAAGCTCACGGAGAGATACAAGCCCTTCACCATTAATAGCTCTAACACAGATGCACGGTATCCTTTAACTGGAGTTAGGATAGCTGTAGATCCAGGACATGTAGCGGGAAGTATGTCGGAAGCAGAACTGGAAGGAAAATATATCAAGGTAAAAGCAACAGCAAACATCGAAGGTACAGCTTTTTGGGAAGCCAATTTAACACTGGCTACTGCTCACCTCATTGCTGAAAAGTTGACATCAATGGGTGCGGAAGTATTACTGACACGATCTCGTCCGGGTCAGAGTGCTATGGAAATGAGTTATCTGACTTGGCGAAGACATCATTTTCAGAAAGATATCGATAGAGAATTAGTAGCAGGAAGAATCAATCAGCAAAAGGCATACTTTTGGAGAAATCAAGCAACTGAGAAAGATATCTATCGCAGGTTCTTTACTCCGTTGGATTTACGAGCCAGAGCAAATAAAATTAATACATTCAGGCCACACCTTACATTGATTGTCCACTACAATGTAGATAAGGAAAATTGGGAGAAAAGGGATCGTGAGGGTTACTTCAAACCAGGATATGACAATTATTGTATGGCATTTATCCCGGGAGGGATTTTGAAAGGAGAACTGAGTACACCTTACAGACGGATGCATTTTCTGTATCTATTAGTATCTACAAACATAGAAGAATCTATGAGGCTCTCCCATTCCTTTATAAAGGCTAGTATCAAACATACGGATGTGCCAGTTGTCGAGTATCAACACTGGCCAGATTATTTATATGACTACTGTCTTCCAACTGAAGCTGATGGAGTGTTTGCCAGGAATCTGGCCTTGAATGGCTTAGTAACCAGCCCTTTGTGCTATGGTGAAAGTCTTTGCCAGGATTTCTGGAGGGAGTTAATGTGGTTGAGCGAACCAGAATTTGAAATAGAAGGTGTTATTGCACCTGCAAGAGTCAAAGCCGTCGCAGATGCCTATGTTGAGGCAGTGGTAAATTATGTGCAGCGATAGTGGAATAAGTATTTCCCAAAACTTAGGTTACAGTCGGCTGATCATTCTTGTACTTTAGGTATGATTGTGTATTTACGATGTGTTCCAAGGCAAGTACTGTACGATAAATCTCTTCGTAGGTGGTATATAAAGGAGAAACTCCCAATCGGATGTTATCCGGAGCCCTGAAATCAGGAATAATATGATGATCATTAATTAATGCAAGGTCAATACCCATTCCTTCAGGATGGCCTAGCGAAACATGTGATCCTCGATAAACAGGATTTAGGGGTGATTTGAGGTGATATCCCAATGGTTTCAATATTTGTTCCCATAGATCTATGAGATATTGGGTTTGTGCCAGAGATTTTTCTCTTAATTTGTCAATCCCTGCATCGAGAATGATATCCACACCTTTTTCAATAGGAGCCAGGGAAAGAATTGGAGGAGTACCTGTTAAGAATTGTGATATGTCAGCGGTTGGCGTATAATTTGTGGAGAAGTCAAAGAGATCTTTTTGACCCATCCATCCCGAAATCGGATTTCCAAGTGTATGAGATATACGCTCGTTTACATACAGAAAAGCAGGTGCTCCGGGGCCTCCGTTAAGGTACTTGTACGTACAACCTACAGCCATATCTATATAATGTGTATTTAAGTGAATAGGCAGTGCTCCAACAGAATGGCTGAGATCCCACAATACCATGATCCCCTTTTCATGCGCCTTACTTGTTAGCTTTTCTATATCATACGTATAGCCACTTTTAAAAACGGTATGTGAAAGCGTAAGGAGTGCCGTATTTTCGTCCATGGCTTCTATAATATCCTCTTCTGGTCCATGTATCTCATCCTCAGATGGAATCATTATCAGAGAATGATTCTGATTCAACATTTTTATGGTTCCCTGGATGATATAGATGTCTGAGGGAAAATTGAGGGAGTCGGTCAGGATTTTTTTTCTTGGAGCCTGATGTGTGAGGGAGGCAACGATGAGTTTAAATAAATTTACTGAGGTTGAATCTGCCACAATTACTTCTGATGGTGCAGCACCTATTAGCGATGATATTTTCTCACCTATGCGCTGCGGCATATCCAGCCATCCTTCATTCCAACTTCTGATCAGTCGATCTCCCCATTGTCTGTCAATGAGGTTCGAAAGCGTATCTCTGCTGGCAATAGGTAGCTTACCCAATGAATTACCATCCATGTAAATCAGGTCGGGATCTGGATGAAAGAACAGTGAACGATAGCCAGATAGAGGATCGTTAGCATCTCGGTCTTTGGCGTCATTCAGGTTGGAGAACATTGGCATAAAACAATGATTTTGTTGTAAATTAAGATTTTATTTACTCAACTCTATTTCAACTACTACGCTTATGAAGACACGCAAATTTATTTTGCCAGAACATGAAGTGCCCACGCATTGGTATAATATTGTAGCAGATATGCACAATAAACCATTACCTCCCTTACATCCTGGAACTCACGAACCTATAGGACCTGATGCATTAGCTCCATTATTTCCCATGGAATTAATAAAACAAGAAGTAAGTATGGAGAAGTGGGTAGAGATACCAGAAGAAGTGCGGAATATTTATACCATGTGGCGTCCATCTCCTTTATTTCGTGCACATAACTTCGAAAAGCTGTTGGATACACCAGCCAAAATATATTATAAATATGAAGGCGTCAGTCCTTCGGGCTCTCATAAACCCAATACAGCAGTACCTCAAGCTTTTTATAACAAGCAAGAAGGTGTCAAACGCATTACCACAGAGACCGGAGCAGGCCAATGGGGGAGTGCCTTGAGTTTTGCTTGCAATCTTTTCGACATAGAATGCGAGGTATATATGGTTAAAATAAGCTACCATCAAAAACCCTATCGAAAGTTGATGATGAATACCTGGGGCGCAAATGTGTATGCTTCACCCACAGATCTCACGCAGGCAGGCAGAAAAATATTAGCGGAAGATCCTGACTCTCCGGGAAGTTTGGGAATCGCGATCTCTGAAGCAGTCGAGCGAGCTGCCATGGATGAGGATACCAAATACTCTTTGGGAAGTGTCCTTAACCACGTGCTCATGCATCAAACGATTGTAGGCCAAGAAGCTATAAAGCAATTGGAAATGGCGGGCGATATGCCTGATATTGTTATTGCACCTTTTGGGGGAGGATCAAATTTTGCCGGATTAGCATTCCCATTCATTAGATTGAACCTAGAGGAAGGAAAAAACATTCGTTGTATTGCCAGCGAACCTACTTCTTGCCCTAAATTGACAAGAGGTGTTTTTCGCTACGACTTCGGTGATACAGTAGGTATGACACCACTCATGCCCATGTACACGCTTGGACATAATTTTGTTCCAGCCCCCATACATGCTGGAGGACTCCGCTACCATGGTGCAGGAGTCATCGTCAGTCAACTATTAAAAGATCAATTGATAGAAGCTGTTTCCCATGATCAACTGGAATGTTTTGATGCAGGGGTAAAATTTGCTAAAGCAGAAGGTATTTTACCTGCTCCTGAGGCTAATCACGCTGTAGCAACTGCTATCACTGAAGCCGAAAAGGCAAAAGCTTCGGGCACTCCTGTAACTATTCTTTTAAATCTTTGTGGACACGGTCATTTTGATATGTCTGCATATGAAGCATACTTTTCAGGTAAACTGATTAAACATGAGGTAACAGAAGCAGAAATAGCCGCTTCATTGGCTAAGTTATCCACACCTGAAATTGCCTAATTTGATACTGGGTGAAGCAAGAGTGCCCCGTTTAAATGGCTAGTAAATTCTTTCTCTTTTTTGGATACAGAACCATTTACGATCACATAATCAAAGCCCTGAGCCAACTGGTGAGGGGCTTCAAATGTAGCCGTCGCTTTGATACTATCGGGATTGAAGATCAGGAGATCTGCTTTATTCCCAACCGTTAATGTTCCCCGATCTCTGAGACCCAATGTCTCAGCTGGCAATCCTGTCATCTTGTAAATGACCATCTGTAAATCAAATTGATGTGTTTCATTGACATAATGCTCGATCATTTTGGCAAAGCTACCATAGCCTCTGGGATGTAGCATCGTAGGACTTCCATCAGAGCATACCATCGTCAAACTATCGTTGAATAACTCTGATTGAAGGGTTTCATCCATGACAAAGTAGGCAGCCGAAGCACCCGAAGGAGTAATGTCGTCAATGAGAACCTCTTCAAAGGGTTTATTCATTTCCTCAGATACTTCTTTCAAGGTTTTTCCCGCATAGGGGGGCGTACCCAATAGCGTAGCTTCCGGCCCATTTCTCTTTGTCACTTTGTCCCTTAAAAAAGTGCTGAGTTCTCCTCTTCTATTCCTTACGACCCTTGCAAAATCATTAGGGGGTAAAGCCCATGAAGGGAATACAATGCCTATACCAGTATAACTGGCAGTGTAAGGATATATGTCTGCAGTAATCTGAATTCCCGCTTTTCTGGCAGAATCCAGTAACTGGATGATGTCTTGTGCACGAGCTGTTCCATTTCCATATACGGCTTTCATATGAGATACATGTACTTTACAATGTTCCCCTTGCCTCATCAGCTCACGTATGGAAGCATTGAGTTGTTCATCATCTTCATTGCGCATATGGCTCATAATGATTCGATCTTTGGCACCTACGACTTCTGCTAGCGCCAGTAGTTCATCCTCAGATGCATAAATGCCTGGTGTATATTCTAACCCTGTACTCATTCCCCAGCATCCCAAATCAAGTGCTTGACTGAGCAGTGCTGAAATCGTAGAGATTTGAGTAGGATCAGGGTCTTTTTGATAGCCTATTCCACTTTCTCTTCTGAGTGTACCATGGCCCACAAAAGGTATCACATTGGGCCCCATCTTTTTTTGCTGCAGACTATCAATCCAATCCGACAGTTCCGATACCCGTGGGCTACTTCCATCTTGTCCAAGGACAATGGTGGTTACTCCCATGGCAAGAAAATTGTGAAAACTGGCCTCTGCCAAAGGGTTACCATGTGCATGTGTGTCGATGAAGCCAGGTGTAATTACGCTACCTTTAGCATCGATAGATTCATTGACAGTAATTTTTGTAGTGTCAATGGCACCCATAAATACGATCTGATCATCGCTGATAAGTATATCTGCGTTGAACGGCGCTCCACCTGTACCATCAATAATTAGCCCATTGTAAATGAGTATATCAAATTCTGTTTGAGTTTGTATAAGTTTGGAAAATTCGTCGTTTTTATCCCGGCAGGATATGAGTAATACTACTATTGTGGATAAGAGAAAGAAGTAACGCATGGGGTATTG
>CAZZEC010000052.1:11001-12859 GCA_964652565.1 uncultured Bacteroidia bacterium | reverse complement strand
GTTAAATGGATGTATTGTGACATTGGCTCATTGTGATACTGTTATAGCATTCTTAACACTGCTCTGACAGGTGAACCATCGCCTGCATGTATTTTTAAAGGTAGCGCTGAGAGTTCATACATACCATCGGCCACTCCAGAAAGATTGAGTCCTTCGAGTATAGCTATTCCATTTCTCAACATGGCATGATGGCCGGGTAGGAGTTTGCTATCTGATGCATCCATAGAGGGTGTGTCTGTTCCATACAATACTACCCCTTTTGAGCCTAAAAAATCAGCCAGTTCTGGGCTGGGATACACAAATTCCGTATGGAAAATAGAGGGATCTTTTTCACTGGAAGATGAATGCACTAATAATCTCTCAGTATATTGTAAATCAATGTGAGCAAAATCATGTGGAAAAAGTGGGCCCTGCGACTTCTGGATGGTGGCCACAGTTGCGATTCCCCAATAGGGGGACAAATCCATTTCGTGGATCTTCTTGCCGTGTTCGGAAAAGTGATAGGGAGCATCAATATGAGTGCCTGTATGTGCGCTAAGCGTTAGCGTGGATAGGTTGATAGAATCTCCGTGTTGTAATTGAGCCATTTCGATGAGTTGAAAAGGGGTATCGCCAGGCCAGGTTGCAATAGAGGGAGAGAGCGTACGGGTTATATCTATCAGTGACATATAAAGATGATGAAAAAGGTACTGGAATAAATAATGCTAAATTTCTAAAAGTAACTTATTCCATGCAATTTAGCGAGATGTATGTCCTTTTTTATACATAACACCTTTACCATAATATGAACAAAAATCAAACGCTGGAATTTATTATCATATTTGGGATTAGCTTCTGGTTGTGTTCGATGAACATAGGTGGGTCAAGCATATATGTGCTGGATGAGGCAAAAAATGCAACTTGTGCCCGGGAGATGTGGGAGCAGCGAGAATGGATTGTCCCTACTTTCAATTATGAGTTAAGAGGTGATAAGCCCCCTCTTCACTATTATTTTATGATATTGAGTTATCAGATTTTCGGAGTAAGTGAATGGTCTGCTAGATTTTTCTCTGCGATTATGGGTGCATGTACCATGTTAATCACCTTTGCTTTTTCCAAAAAGTATCTTAATCCCAAAGCAGCGTGGGTAAGTGTAATGATTTTATGGGCCTCAATTCATTTTACGCTTCAGTTTCACCTTGCTGTTCCAGATCCCTACCTGATTTTTTTTCTGACCGCTACTCTTTTGCTCTTTTTTGATTTCATACACGATCGTAAACCCTTTTCAATTTATTTGATGTATCTATGTGTGGCAATGGGAGTACTGAGCAAAGGTCCTGTAGCCATAGCATTACCCGGATTGGTCATGTTGTTATACCTGGTTTTTAGTAACAGATTAAACTGGGTACATATTCGGTCCTTTCGTATTTTGCAAGGAGTGTTCATTGTAATCTGTCTAACTGTACCTTGGTTTTGGTTGGTTCATGTGAAAACTGATGGGGCCTGGACAGAAGAATTCTTTTTTAAACACAATTTTGAGCGCTATACGCAATCTATGGAAGGTCATGGGGGCATTTTTGTACTAACCCCTTTATTTGTGCTGGTCGGAATGCTTCCATTTTCTGTATTTTTTATTCAGGCTTTTCGGAAAGCCTGGACATGGAAAAAATCTCATGAATTGCTGCTATTATCAGTCATACAAATAGTATCATTTGTCGCATTCTTCTCAATTTCTTCTACTAAGCTCCCAAACTATACGGTTCCTGTTTATCCCTTTCTGGCAATAATTACAGGATATTTTATTGCAGGTAAACCAGAGAAGCATTCATTATCTGTAGGGGATAAATGGAGTCTGGGGGTATATATTTTATTGAGTATT
>CAZZEC010000052.1:0-10901 GCA_964652565.1 uncultured Bacteroidia bacterium | reverse complement strand
ACATTCACCTGTTCGAAAAATCTACTCCTGTTGCACAATATCAGTTTATTAATCGTTCTTTCAACTTTTATATTCGCAAACCCATACCCCGATTACAAACTCCCGAGGAAGTGATTGCCTATTGGAAAGAGCATCCAGATGGCTATATCATCACACGTGAAAAATATGTAGAAGAGCTTTCGGGTATCCCTCAAGTAGTAGAGATTGCCAAGGATCCAGATTTATTTGAAAAATATACCACAGTCATACTTGCGTTGGATAAATCATCAAATTTGAAGTAATTTCGCATTCATTAAAGCGAACACATGGGCAATTACAATTTTCGGGAAATAGAGAAAAAATGGCAGAAATATTGGAAAGAGCATCGCACGTTTGTTGCTGATAAACTTTCCGATAAACCCAAATATTACGTACTGGATATGTTTCCTTATCCTTCGGGAAAAGGGCTTCATGTAGGGCATCCTTTGGGATATGTTGCTACAGATATTATTGCACGTTATAAACGTGTCAAGGGATTCAATGTACTACATCCAATGGGGTTTGATGCATTTGGGCTCCCCGCGGAGCAATATGCCATCCAAACGGGAATACATCCAGCGGTTACTACCCAGAAAAATATAGATCGATATCTCGAGCAACTATCCAATTTAGGTTTCCACTACGATCCCGATACCCTCTTAGCTACAAGTGATCCCGATTATTACAAATGGACCCAATGGATATTTATCCAATTATTTGAACATTGGTATGATAAATCCCAGGAGAAGGCAAAACCCATTTCAGAATTGGTAAAGTTGTTTGAAAAAGAGGGGAATAAAGATATTGTAGCTGCTACTCAGTTGAGAGGGACATTTTCTGCAAAAGAGTGGGGCTCTATGAGTGCGCAGGAGCAGGCAGATATTCTCATGAATTACAGACTGGCGTATATTGATGAAGCCATGGTAAACTGGTGTCCTGCACTGGGTACTGTATTAGCCAACGAAGAGGTGAAAGATGGTAAGTCTGAACGAGGAGGTCATGATGTAGAAAGAACATCTATGCGTCAATGGATGCTGCGAATAACAGCGTATTCTGACAGACTGCTTGAAGGATTGGAGACTATTGATTGGCCGGAGTCATTGAAAGCGATACAAAACAACTGGATCGGGAGGTCTGAAGGAGCGAGAATCGAATACCAAATTGATGGTCATGATAAAACTCTCGAAGTATTCACCACCCGCCCCGATACTATCTTTGGTAACACCTTCATGGTAATAGCTCCGGAACACCCTTACGTAGAGGAGATTACTACCGCAGAACAAAAAGAGGCCGTCGATAAATATGTAGAATGGGCGATAAATCGCTCCGAAAAAGATCGAATTGCAGATACGACTAAAACAGGAGTTTTCACCGGTGCATACACGATAAACCCCTTTACGAAAGATAAGCTTCCCATCTGGATTTCTGATTATGTCGTAATCACTTATGGCACGGGTGCCATTATGTGTGTGCCAGCACACGACGACCGTGATTATGAATTTGCGCATAAGTTTGATATTAAGATTAGGGAAGTTATCGCAGGTGGAGATATCTCCGAAGCAGCTTTTACCTCCAAGGATGGGAAAATGATCAATTCAGGGTTTTTAGATGGGTTTACGCCCATGGAGGCCATTCCTGCTATCAATCAGAAACTGGAGGACATGGGCATCGGAAAGCGAGAAATTACCTATCGCCAACGCGATGTAATATGGTCCAGGCAGAGATATTGGGGAGAGCCCACGCCGATAACATATAAAGATGGTATAGCCATATCCCTTGAAAAGGAAGATCTTCCACTTACACTTCCTGAAATTGAAGTCTACAAACCTTCAGAAACGGGTGAACCTCCCCTCAGTCGAGCGGCAGAATGGGTACATCTGTCTGATGGAAGCACTCGTGATCTTAATACCATGCCTGGCCTGGCAGGTTCTAGTTGGTACTTTATGAGGTATACGGATGCACATAATGATGACCATTTCGCCAATAGGGAAATGCTGAATTACTGGATGCCTGTAGATCTTTATGTAGGGGGTACTGAGCATGCGGTCGGTCACCTCATGTATTCAAGATTTTGGACTAAATTTTTGTATGATATTGGAGAAGTATCAGTAGAAGAACCATTCCAAAAGCTCATCAATCAGGGGATGATACAAGGTACCTCACAGTTGATGCACAGGCATAAAACCTCTAATGAGTACGTATCAGCTGATTTGATAGCTGAGGGTACGGAAGATAATTATTCGCTTATACATACTGATGTAAATTTGGTGAGAAATCAGGTTTTAGATACTGAAGCTTATAAATCCTGGACGCAGGATACAGAAGCAGTATTCAGGCTGAATCCAGAGGGAGAATTTAAAACCGTATCTCACGTCGAAAAGATGTCCAAGTCTTATTACAATACGGTAGATCCAGATGATATGTGTGAGCAATATGGGGCAGATACTTTTCGATTGTATGAGATGTTTTTAGGGCCTATTGAGCTTTCAAAACCCTGGAATACGGATGGTATCAATGGAGTGGTTACGTTCATGCGGAGATTGTATAATCTCTTTATCGACGATGAGGATCAACTGAAGCTTACGGATGCGTCACCTACTAAGGAGGAACTCAAATACCTCCATCAAATGCTGAAACAAGTGGAAGAGGGAATAGAGCGGTTGGCATTTAATACCTGTGTACCTGCTTTTATGGTGTTTGTCAAAGAAATGACTCGCCTAAATTGTACCAAGCGTGAAATACTTGAGCCATTTGTTATAAGTATTTCTCCTTTTGCCCCTCATGTAAGTGAGGAGCTGTGGGAAAAGCTAGGGCATACACATTCCATCCTACATGCTGAATTTCCTTCCTGGGACGAGTCTTTCCTGAAAGAAGATACATTAGAATACCCAGTACAGATCAATGGCAAGGTGAGATTTAAGATTGAAGTACCAGCTGATATGGGTAAAGAAGAGGTAGGCAAAATCGCAATTGCACATGAAAATGCTGAAAAATGGTTGGCAGGCAAGGAGCCCAGAAAAATAATTGTGGTTCCGGGAAGAATTGTCAATGTGGTGGTGTAAGGGGGTGAATGTCAATTTGTTTTGAGAGTAACTCATTATCAATCTTCTGTTAATTGTAAGTTATTTTTACTCCTTGGAGTGCTTTCCACAATTTTATAACTTTCACATTTATAAACTTATGGATCGCATTCAGTTAGCTTTAGAGGAGTATAGAAGTGAGGTTCCCAGCATCTGGGAGTCAGAGAGGGATTTGCTACAACGGCGATATATGTTTTTTAATCGCTTCAAGGAAATCAGAAGATTAACTCAGGCCAACTGGGAAGATTTACAGCAACTGGGAAGTTTTCTGCCTACGTTCATGAGTCATAAGATGGTGCGAATGCGGGCATTAAAAGAGCCATTGCATCCTATCCATCACTATAGAGAGGAATTGATACATCTCATTTATGATGAAAACTCGTTAGCGGAAAGAATAGATCGTTTTGTGCAAAAAGTCAAATACTTTAATCTTACCATTACAAGTGAGTTGCTATCCTCGATATTTCCCAATGATCTTGTGTCATATAATGCTCAGCATCTCAAGGCAATAGATTGGCTAATACATGACAATTCATTACTGCCAGGGGATTCAACCCCCGGCAAAAGCTTGTTGGCATTTCAGGAGATGGTGCAGCCAGTGGTGAGTGCATATACAGTAGAATTTGGAGACAAAAGTCAAACCCATACGAGTGTTCTGTGGGAGATTCAATATTTTCTTCAATTTGTATATGAATCTTTTGTCATTCAATCTGTTGCTGAGTCCTCTATAGCATCTCCAGAAGTTTCCATATGGACGTTTCGTCCACCTAATGTGGAGGACTGGGAGCTTTTTCACCAAAAGGGATTCTTGTCCCTGTCTACGCGCGAAGAAAATCATATTGATCTGGGAGCTTATACCAAGACTTCAGATATTGCCCTGGCTGTAGGAGTAAGTCCTCAGTCGGCAAAAGTGAAGCGTTGGCTTAAATTCAAAGAAGCGGCATTAGGGGATATTGTTATCGCTCATCAAGGTAAAACTCAAGTGTTGGGAATCGGGGTTATTACGGGATATTATGAATACAATACACATCACTACAGATATCCTCATATTCGGAAAGTAGATTGGGTCATACAACAACCCCTTTTATTTGACCAGCCCCTATTTTCGTCTGTACCTTTTGCACAAACGTCTCATTGGGAGACAGTAAAACGGAGATATGAACAACAGTATCCAGAGTTGAGGGCTATTCTGGAAGAATTAGAGGAGCAACCTCTTCAGGTCACAGAAGACCTGATACAGTACTTAAATCCAGCTTATAGCCTGGAAGATGCGCTTGAGGATGCATTCATTGAAGAAGAAGCATTCCTCAATATGAAGGAAGCACTTAGCTCCAGAAAGAATCTTATTATCCAGGGGCCACCTGGAGTTGGAAAGACATTTCTTGCAAAAAAGCTGGCGTATGTTTTGTTAGGACATAGAGATTATTCGAGGATAGAAATGGTGCAGTTCCATGCTGCATACGCCTACGATGACTTTGTTCAAGGGATCAGACCCAAAGAAGATGGAACATTTCAACGTAGCGCGGGTATATTCCTACAGTTTTGCTACAAGGCAATGCAGGACCCCCATCACCCTTATTTTTTGATCATCGATGAAATTAATCGTGGAAACCTGAGCCAGATCCTTGGAGAACTCCTTGTTCTGATTGAACCTGATAAACGTGGACCCACACACGCTATACCATTGACCTATTCAAGTTCAATGCAAGACCGGTTTTATGTACCTGAGAATGTATACATCATCGGTACGATGAATACAGCAGATCGATCTCTCGCCTTGCTGGACTATGCACTTCGCAGACGCTTTGTTTTTGTTAGACTATTTCCGCAATGGGGAGCCAAGTTTCAGCGCTATTTATACAAGTTAGGTGTTTCAAAGAAGATTGTACACAGGATCGTTCATAAACTACCGGAAGTTAACTTGCAAATAAGTAGCGATCCCCAATTAGGTAAGGGATATGAGATAGGACATAGCTTTTTTTGTAGCAAACCCACGCAAGTATCCAGTGAGGACTGGTATCAGCAAATCATTCAATGGAATATAGCTCCACTTATCAGAGAATATTGGTATGACGATCCCGACAAGGCTGAAAAAGAGATCCAATTTTTGGTGGAATAGCTATTTAACGGATAAATAAGAATGATGGATATACCCGTAAGAAATATCTACTATTTACTTAGCTATGCGTGGAACCAGTTTACACCAGCTACGTGGGAAAGATTTGGCACTGGTACCTATACACATATAATCCAATTTTACGGTTGGTGGCTATTACATCATATAGAAAAGATATTACATAAAGAAACGCCATCTCGTTATCAGCTTCAGGAAGGTTCGGTTGTAGGGATCAGGGGTAAAATAAATGTTTCTGAAACGCTAAGGAGACAGTTACACAGAAAAGGACAAACCTATTGTCGTTATTTTACCATACATAATGATCGCATCTTTTTCGAAATTCTTACTTCTACCATATATTCTGTCATTCGTTCAGAGCAAATAGACCCCAAACTTAGGAGTAAGCTACAGCAAGTCAACCAGTATTTGGCTGCATATGATGAAATTCCTTTACATTCAGACATGTTTACTTCTATGCAAAAGAAGAAATACAATGTTAGGCAGCGGGCGGTTTTGCATGTATGTGAGTTGATCTACCATCAAAAAGGGATTGAATCGAATGGAACGTATCATTTGACTTCTCTGCTGGTCGATGCTCAAAAGCTCCCCATGATATTTGAACGTTTTATCCGAAATTTTTACAGGCGGCACGCTGTTCATTTTCAGTCTGTAGGGCGTGAATATATTCCCTGGAATGTAGAAAAATATGAAGGAACAGACCATCGGTTTCCAAGGATGGAAACCGATGTATCTCTTATTTCAAATGATAAAAAGATTATCATTGAGACTAAATACATGAAAGAAGTTCTCCAAAAGCATTATTTTGGGGGTAACGCTAAATTCCACAGTAAGCATTTGTATCAATTATTTTCCTATCTTAAAAATATTGAAGCAAAAGATATGCTCAGTCAATCTTGTCAAGGGATATTACTGTACCCTTCAATTGATGTGCAGCTTGATGAATATGCTGAGATATCGGGACATATAGTGAGGATCTTCACCCTGGATTTAAATCGATCATGGGAACATATTCACAAGGATCTCATGAAACTCATAGACTAATACCAAAACTACATTCAATTTGAAACCCAACATTTTCCATTGTCTGTTATTACTGTTCAGTTGTCTTGTAGGGATATCGCATGCCACAAGTCAACCCTATTTTCGTTGGGATTCCTTACCCAATATACCTGTAGCTCCGGGAGAGGATAAACAATATGGTCTCGCGGGTGCATTCGTCGGCTTACATGAAAATGTGTTGATACTGGCAGGAGGTGCAAATTTCCCTGAGGCCCCTCCATGGGAGGGAGGAATGAAAAAATGGTGGAAAGACATATATGTCTTACAAAAAAAGGAAGGTGAAACATATGAATGGGTCATCGCGGGTCAGCTACCATTACCTGCAGCATATGGAGTAAGTATTGAAACAGATAGGGGATTGGTATGTATCGGGGGTAATCAGTCAAAAGATATATTAGATAAGGTTTGGATATTATCATGGGATGTAAAGCAGCAACGTATCACCCAAGATACGCTACCTTCCTTACCCTATCCACTCGCTAATATGGCTGGTGCTAAGATCGGGGAAAAAATCTTTATCGCGGGGGGAGAAAGCAAGCAAGGACCGGGTAAACACTTCCTCGAATTAGACCTCTCATCCCCTGAAACCGTACAAAAGGGTTGGAAGGAGCTTCCCGCGTGGCCAGGACCCCAGCGTACCCATTGTATGGCAGTATCACAAAGCGATGGTGTACAGACTTGTCTATATCTCATGGGAGGGCGATATGCGAGGAAAGACAGCGTAAGCAAACTAATGAGCGATGCTTACAAATATGATCCTACATCTCATACGTGGAGTACATTGCCCCCAATCTCTGACGAACATGGTAATGAATACACCTTATCAGCAGCTCCGGCAATATCATTGGGAACTAGTCATGTACTAATTTTGGGCGGAGCTGAGGGTAATAAACTCAATGAACTGGAGGAGATGGGAGCATCTATCGCATCCTCCTCTTCAGAGACAGTACGAGACAGTTTAATAGCAATAGAACGGGAGATGTTGATCCAACATCAAGGATTTAGTCAACACATTTTCGCCTATCATACAATAACCAATACCTGGGTGCTATTAGATAAATTGCCAGAAAACAGTCAGGTCACTACCACTGCTGTAAGATGGGGAGACGATATCGTTATTCCTTCTGGGGAAATATCACCTGGTGTGAGAACCCCCGAGATGCTTGTATTATCGCCGAGCAAGGATGCTCACTTTGGATTGACTAATTATATCGTGTTAGGCTTGTATCTGAGTATATTAGTCGGTTTGGGAGTCTGGTTTGCCAGAAAACAGACTTCTATCCAGGACTTTTTCAAGGCGGGTAATCGCATACCCTGGTGGGCTGCCGGAATAAGTATTTTTGCCACTCAATTGAGTGCGATCACTTTTATGGCCGTACCTGCTAAAACCTACCTCACTGATTGGACCTATTTTGTGTTGATAATGACCATCTTGTTGGCAGCGCCATTTATCATACGATTTTTCCTTCCATTTTTCAGAAGACTGGACATTACCACAGCCTATGAGTACCTGGAAAAAAGATTTAATCTCGCTACGAGGATAACAGGAAGTCTTTTATATCTGGCATTTCAACTTGGACGCTTAGGAATCATACTCTTATTACCTGCGTTGGCGCTGTCAGTCGTAACGGGGCTGGATGTGTATCTATGCGTGTTTCTCATGGGAGGCTTGAGTATACTCTACACGGTGTTGGGAGGAATAGAGGCTGTGATATGGACAGATGTACTACAAACGTTCGTATTACTAGGAGGTGCAATCATTGTGTTGATTTATATACCTTTCCATGTAGAAGGAGGAATCTCCTCTGCCATAGATCTGGCCTTGGATGCAAATAAATTGCGGTTATGGGATCTTACATGGGATCTCAGTACTCCTACGATTTGGGTAATAGTCATAGGAGGATTTACGGGAAATGTCATCCAATACGGCAGTGATCAGACTGTAGTACAGCGATATCTCACTACTAAAGACGAACAATCTGCTGCAAATAGTATCCGTTTAGGTGCATGGATGGCCTTTCCCTCTGCTTTTATATTCGTTTCATTAGGCACTGCGCTCTACGTATTTTTCCATAGTAACCCAAAAGCGCTTCCCATATCGTTGGAAAATCCCGATGCTATCTTTCCGTGGTTTATCGCTACTCAACTTCCCGTGGGTGTTTCTGGAATACTGATCGCAGCCATATTTGCCGCAGCCATGTCCAGCCTCGACAGTAGCATGAATTCGGTAGCTTCAGTAATTACTACAGATTACTATAAAAGATTATTTGTACCAAAATCTGAAACACACTATCTCAATTTTGCCCGGATCGTAACATTGATTGCGGGTATTTGTGGTACATTACTCGCACTGTATATGGCCAGGGGAGGGGTAACCTCTCTATGGGATCAATTTAACCTCATCGTAGGATTGTTCGCAGGAGGGTTGGGGGGAATATTTGTGTTGGGGATATTTAGTCGTGAGGCTCATGGTTTAGGGGCCATGATGGGACTAATATTAAGTGGAGGTATCCAATATGTGATTTCTCAATTTACAGAGACACATCTTTTATTATATTCTACTACAGGTTTTGTAAGTGCCTGTATATTTGGATGGGTATTTAGCAAATTGATACCCGGAAAAACCAAAGATCTCAAAGGATTAACCTATTATACGCTTAAATCATGACCATTGACTTCAACAAAAAAGAATTATTTGCTGCTCCATTTACGCCGATGCACCCGGATGGCTCTCTCAACACAGACATTATTCCCACATATGCTCGTTTTCTGGTGAATAATGCTGTTACAGGAACTTTTATATGTGGAACGACAGGAGAGGGTCCCTCTCTAAGCGTGGCAGAAAAAAAAGAAATATTTACCTCATGGGGGCAGCATAGACCTTCAGAGCTTAAGGTAATAGCCATGATTGGTGGAAATTGTATTCCGGAAGCCCAGGAGTTAGCTCAGCATGCAGTAGCTTGTAATATCGATGCCGTAGGGATCATTGCCCCCTATTTTTTTCCGTTGAAGAATACACGAGAACTGGTAGCCTATTGTGCAGCAATTGGAGAAGCCATACCAGACATTCCTATATACTATTATCACATTCCCAACTTGTCTAGAGCCTACTTCAAAATGATTGATTTTTTGAGTATGGCTACTCACATGATTCCCAATCTGGTAGGGATAAAGTTTACGCATGCAGATCTCATGGATTTTTTAGCATGCCTGAATTATACAGAAAAGAGATATCATCTGCTATGGGGGAGAGATGAAGTGCTCATATCTGCCCTAGCCATGGGGGCGCATGGTGCTGTAGGGAGTACATATAATTATATGAGTCCATTATTTTCCAAACTAATTCAGGCATTTGAAGCCGGAGACCTTTCGTCGGCAAGAGAACTACAACAGCAAGCAAATAAGATCATCAAAATATTGCTGAAATATGGAGGTATAGCACCAGGGAAGACATTTATGAGGATAATTGGAATGGACTGTGGGAATTTCCGCTTGCCCGTCGCATCGATTGACCCGGATATAGAGGCCCTGATTAAAGAAGAACTGGAAATGGCAGGATTTTTTGAGGTGTGTTCGTCTCTAGAGTCATAATGATCGTCGTGTCAAGATCAAATAACCCTTCCTAACATGAATGGATATAATGTAGTAGTAGGAATACTCCTGAGTACCTTAGTTCTTTTCTTCTCGCTGAGGATGATCTTAATCAGATGGGAAAAGAAGAATCACAAACCGGTTTATATCAGGCAGTTATGGCAGGCATTAGTATTGATTACGGGATTAGTATTTATCATACTATTTTTTCCTGTAGAAGAGGGTGAAAATGAATTGAAAGTAGAGGTAATCAAAATTATTGGAATTGTCATTAGTGGTGCGATAGCATTGAGTTCCACTACTTTTTTGGGAAATGCTATTGCTGGTTTCATGAATCGCATCACGGATAATTATCATTTAGGAAGTTTTTTAAAAGTACAAAATAGCTTTGGAAGGGTGACGGACCGCAGTGTGTTTCATGTGGAGATTCAAACGCCAGAGAGAAATTTGATTTCTATACCCAACGTATACATGTCTACTCATCCTGTAGAAATTTATCGTAACTCGGGAACACTGATTACTGCAAGCGTTTCACTCGGGTATGATGTATCGCATGTGAAGGTGAAAGAGATCTTAAAACAGGCTGCAGAAGCAGCTGAGTTGGAGGAGCCCTTTATTTATATTGTGGAGCTAGGGGACTTTTCGATTGTGTATAAAGTTCATGGATTACTCAAGGAAGTTTCACAAATGATCAGCACACAGTCTCGTTTACACGAGAAGATACTGGATGCCCTACATCAAAACGAGATTGAGATTGTGTCTCCTTCGTTTATGAACCAGCGTCAAGTCAATGAGATGACCTTCATCCCTCAAGTGAGTGAACCTATTCGACAAACAGAGACCATCATCCCCGAAGAAATAATGTTTGACAAGGCCGAAAGAGCTTCTAATTTGGAGAATCTTAAGCAAAGAATACAAGATCTCGATGCAAGAATCATCAATGTAGAGGATTCGTTAGCGCTGGAAGAAGAAGAAAAAAAGTATCAGTCTTTAGAAAAGAAGGTCGCCAGCCTAAG
>CAZZEC010000051.1:20179-35544 GCA_964652565.1 uncultured Bacteroidia bacterium | reverse complement strand
AGGACCACTCGTGCTGGATATACAGAAAAATGAGGATAAAACACGTCAGCCCAATGGACAACCCCCCAATATTGATCAATGAATAGAGTTTCTGCTTCCATAAGCTACGCCAGGTGATTTTGAAGTAGTTTTTGTACATGGCAAATGTGTTCAAGGGTTGGAAAAATGTAAATGCACGTATATACTCAGGTCGAAAGTGCATGAGCACTTGCCAGAAAAAGTTCCAATTTGCTCTGCCAGGGTTATCCGTACGCTGTTTGTCAAACAATTCAATTAAATCCCCTTCGATCTCGTCGAGATAATCCTCTCGACAAAACCAACGTAGAAAACGTAGGGCGATATGTGGGGGATGGGCGTTCACTTATTCATTCCGCAACGAATCAACCGGATTGGCCACTGCAGCTTTAATCGATTGAGAACTGATGGTAAAAAATGCGATTAGAACAGCGATGAGTCCTCCTACGGCAAACATCCACCATTGAATATCTATCCTGTAGGCAAAGTCCTCCAGCCACAGGTTCATCATATACCAGGCAATGGGTGTAGCAATTACAAAACCGATCAATACCATCTGTAGAAAATCCTGAGATAACATACCTACGATCCATTGAACACTGGCACCTAATACTTTGCGAATACCGATCTCCTTGGTACGCTGCTGAGCAGCAAAAGCTGCTAATCCGAATAAACCCATGGAAGCTATGATGATCGATAGCATGGTGAAAAATCCCAAGAGTTCGCCAAAGCGACGATCCTCTTGATACAATCGATGGAACTCTTCATCCATAAAAGTGAATTCAAACGGATAGGGCGAATGTTTGCTAATCGAAGCTTCAATCGATGCCAGGGTTTCGGGTAATCGGTCAGGACTAAGTTTAATAGAGATATATCGAAAGAAACCCTCTCTTAAGTGAAACATCATGGGTTGAATTGCCATATGGAAGGAATGCAAATGAAAATCTTTCACAACACCAATAACGGTTTCGGTACCCCAATGTGTAAAGGTCTTTCCAATTGCCTCTTCGGGAGTCCAACCTAATGCCTTAGCTGCTGTTTCATTGATGATATATCCCTCAGAGATATCTGTAGGAAATTCTTTTGAGAAGTTTCGTCCCGCAATAATCTCTAGATCGAAGAGTTCTATATATGAATCATCTATCTGTGTTCGATAAACTATGGTTTCTTTTCCAGAATTATTTTTTTGATCCCTGTTTATCGTGGTGGTAGAAGATATATCCGTCGGTAAATCTAAAGAAGTAGTTACTCCCATAATCCGAGGATTTCGCAACCATTCTTCTTTTAACAAGTCTATGTGTGATCTGGTAGAATCATCTTTTAGATGGACGGGAATTGTTACAATATGATCTCTTTGGTATCCAGGTTCAGTATCCTGAATAAATTGAAACTGCCTGTAAATTACGATACTACTGATGATCAGAATAATAGATACAATATATTGACCGATAATTAGAAGGCGTTGTATCCGAATGCCTGAAAAATTTCCCGTCACTTTTCCTTTGATAATCTGTGCAGGAAGAAGAGAAGACATATAAAATGCAGGATAGCTTCCAGAAAAAATTCCTACTAGCAGAACAATTATCAACAATCCCGGAATCAAAAATGGATTATCGGCTATGTTGAGTTCTATGGGCCGTTCCAGCAAGCGGGCAAATACAGGAGACAAAAAATGGGTGAGAAGTATCGCTAATAAAAGAGCCAAGAAGGAAATGATTACTGATTCTCCTAGAAACTGACCAATCAATTGCCATTTTCTGGCACCAATAATTTTGCGTAATCCTACCTCTTTAGTACGTCGGACTGACCTGGCTATAGCTAGATTCATGTAGTTAATACATGCTAGCAGTAAAATAAAGATGGCTACAATTGAAAACAAGGAGACGTATGTGGGATTGCCCTTTTGTCCAATATCAAAATTGGCTTTGGTTTCGAGGTGAAGCTCCTTCAAAGGTTGGACAAAATATGTAGTTTCAACATAAAATGGATCTTCTAGATCAGTATATTTTTCCAATAAAGAAGATAGCTTATCCTCTAGATGGGAGGGGGATGCTTCTTCAGTTAACGTAAAAAATGTCTGAAAGACATTATTTGTCCATTGGTCCAAATCTACATCTTCTACATATATTGGATCTTCTAAAATAGATGTGATAAATGAGAACTTGAAAGAAATATTACTGGGAGGATTTCTAATTACAGCGGTAACTGTATAATTATCTTGATCTGCAACCAATACAGATTTTCCTAGAACGCGCTGGGATCCAAACAGTTTTTGAGCCAGAGACTGAGTAATTACAATGCTCTTAGGTTGTCGCAGCGCTGTTTCCAAATCTCCATCGATGAGTTGAAATGGGAATACATGGAAAAAATTGTCGTCTGCTTTTAATCCTTTCTCTATAAAATGTTGATCTTCGCTACTCAAGAGTACGGATTGTTCTCGGATACAAGTTGCGTTGATCACTTCAGGATATTGTACTTCTAGTTCTTTTGACAATCCTGCAGGAGTTACGGCAAAATAATCCGATCCCATAAAGACATTACCTGTCTGTTTCTGGTATACTCGGTAAATCTGATCAGAATTGGGGAAAAAGGTATCGTAGGAAAGCTCATGCTGAACATACAAAAAGATGAGAATAAAGCTTGTTAATCCAACCGCCAATCCTCCAATATTGATAATAGAGTAGAGTTTTTGCTTCAGGAGACTTCTCCAGGTTATTTTCCAATAATTGTATAACATACCATAGGTGTTAAAAGGGTGTAGCATATCAAATGCACGTATGTAAGCAGGTCTGAAGTGTAGGAGTACCTGCCGGACAAAAGACCAGTTTGCTCTAAGCGGTGTCTCCTCCTGGTCTTTCTCAAATAGTTCGATCAAATCTCCTTCGATTTCATCTATAAAGTCCTCCTTGCAGTACCATCGCAAAAAATGTAGTGCCCATTTGGGAGGTAATATTTGTTGGGGATTCTTCATTTAAATCCAGTAATTCTCTTCTAATGTTATCCGAAAGATATCTTTGGAATTTTCTTATACATCCTTGTCCGAACCTCATACTGCTGATCCAGCATTTGCTTGCCTAAAGAAGTGATGACGTAGAATTTCTTTCTTCTGCCTCCTCGATCGTTCGTAATTCCTCCAAAACGAGAAGAAACAAATCCCTTCTCGTCCATTCGCTTCAGTGCAACGTGAATGGCACTAATGCTAATCTTCCGCTCAAGCTGCTCTTCCAGGCCTTCCTTAATGGAAACTCCATAGGCTTGATCGTGCTGAGCGGCTACTGTTAGCAAGACGAGTTCCTCAAATTCTCCCAGTGATTGTGATTTCATCGCTTTGTATTTACTTAACAAAAGTAAATATAATAATTACTTTCATATTTGTTAAGTAAATATAAAATTAATTTTTCTCTCCTTTCCGTGATACTTTTGTTATACTATGTTATTGTTCTGTGATGCTTTGACAATACATTTCCTATATTCTTGTAATGCATTTGTTATCTAAATATTGGCTTTTTTCTAAATGACGCCACCTCTCTCAGGGGTGGTTTTTTCATCTATCTTGTTGATGATCTCACCATATATTTCCGCCAAGGATCTGTTTCACCAATTGACATAACTCTGTTTTTGTACCACTCATCGAAAAACAGAGGTATATTATTATAAAACATAATTAATAAATCACTTATAATTATATTCGTATTATATATTATATAAATATTACGATGCCAAGGATTTCTTCCAAGCGCCTATACACAGTTGCAGTAGTTACTATCATTATGTTGGTATGTATCTCGCAATTGTTAATCCAGCTCAGTATTAAAGACCAGGAAAAAGATGCGATGATCATCAATATTGCAGGGAGGCAAAGGATGCTGAGTCAAAATATTGCTAAGCAGGCCTTATTATTAAATATCTCCTCAAGATTTGAGCTAGATACAGAGGACTCTATTCGTACAAGTTTCCGCAAATTATTATTTGAATGGAAAAAGGCTCACCTTGGACTTCAACATGGAGATTCTTCCTTATCACTCCCAGGTAAAAACAGTCCGGAGGTTCAGCAACTTTTTGGACAGATTGACACAACCTTTCAAAGGATACATCATGCTGGATCAGGACTTATCGCATCAAACGATTATCATGCAAAGCTAGGATTTACGCGCATGATATTAATGAACGAAGGGGAGTATCTTGAAGATATGAATAATATTGTCAAGCAATATGAAGTCGAAGCAAATCAGAAACTAAGACGACTTAGGTTCATTGAGTTTATGCTTGCATTTATTACACTAGTAGTCCTAATGATAGAGGTACAATGGATTTTTAAACCCACTTTCCATCGGCTAAGTTCTCAGAGAGATCACCTAAGAAGCTTAAATAGTCATTTGACCCAATTAAATGAAGATCTCACTCAAGCGAAGGACGAGATTCAACATGCAGTTGAAGCCAAAGAAAATTTCTTTTCTGTCGTTACACATGAATTACGTACTCCACTCAATGCAATAGTAGGGGTTAGTGAGTTGCTTTCTAATAGTAATTTGGATGTTGAACAAAAGGAACACACAAGAGTATTAACGTTTGCGTCAGAACATCTTCTATGTCTGGTAAATGATATCCTGGATTTATCTAAAATTGAAGCTCAGGCCATCCATTTTGAAGAGGTTCCCTTCGAGCTAGACATGCTTGTTTCCGATTTAGAGAATATTTTCAAACACAAAGCCAACCAATCCAATATATATTTACGCGTTAATAGAAGTGGAGATATTCCACCATATCTAAAAGGAGACCCTGTTCGTCTCAGGCAGATTTTGACAAATCTTATCAACAATGGACTCAAATTTACTGAGCGCGGTGGGGTTACGTTGTCAGTACATGCAGAGAACCTTTCAGATGATCAGGTCCAAATACTATTTGATATTAGTGATACAGGTATTGGAATTCCAGAAGATAAACATAAGACCATTTTTGATGCCTTTTCCCAGGTAGACGCTTCTACCACGAGAAAGTATGGAGGTACTGGGTTAGGATTGGCCATTACCAAACAGCTTGTTGAAGGACAGGGAGGAAAAATTGAACTAACAAGTACACCTGGAAATGGTTCGACATTCCGTGTATGTTTACGGTATGACATTGTACCTCAAGAAGGATACCCCGATAAAAATGAAATAAAGACGATGAATGATTTCCATCCTGAAAAACTAGCAGGGTTGAGATTATTGATTGCAGAAGATGAAGAGATGAATCAGTATGTGATCAAAAAATTGCTGAAAAGATGGGGAGTAAATTTTGATATCGTAGAAAATGGGTATCAGGTATTGGAGAAAATGAAGTATGATGAGCCTTATGATTTAATTCTGATGGATTTTGATATGCCCGAAATGAATGGAGTTGAAGCAGCCATGAAGATCCGATCTGTGGATAATCTTTATTATCAACAAATTCCCATCATTGCCATCACAGCTTCAACCTTAGGAGTCATTAAGAAGACTTTAGCTACTTCCGGGATGAATGATTTTATTCCCAAGCCATTTTTCTCAGAAGATTTGGCCCAGATTATTGATACATATACCTCAGAAAAAGTATTATGACGTTGAAACCAACAAATAGATTTATTTAGATATAAAACACAACTTCACTACACAAGCCAGCAAACATCTTTAAACGAGGCCGTTACTCCTAGAGAGTGATACATGCATGTCATCCACCATAATTTGCATTTTATCGGATGAACGCTCAACTCATGGAACCTACAATATATGCAGGCGAACAAAAAATGCATCTGACATGCTACTCACATATTGCCCTTCCAGGGCTTAGTCATTAAATATATATGGACAGATTACATTACGTTTTTAAATGTGTAAAAGTAGTTTTACTAAATCCGACAAATACCCCTCAAAACTATTTGTCTGGATACAGAAGTTTTCAGAATATTACGACATATTAGCAAAAGATAATCTGTCTCATACGCACAAGGATTCTTCAAGCTTGAAAAATTGTGCTAAGGTTATTGAAACCGGTAATCTTGAAGACAGTGTCAGGCATCATACATTCCTATTTAAGCTATATTTCAAATTTCACCGTAAAGAAAAATGTGTAAGAAAATTGCAACAAACCAATGACTAGATATAACAATACATCAATCCTACAATACAACCATTTCACAGTATAACAATACATCCATTCTACAATACAACCATTTCACAACATAACAACACATCCATTCTTCAATACAACCATTTCACAATATAACCATTCAACAACCCAATCATTCACCCTAAATGAAAGCTATATACAACGATACTATTATTGCAGAAAGCGATTCCACAGAGCTAGTGGAAGGGAATCACTACTTTCCTCCTGAATCTATTAAGAAAGCATATTTTACTCCTAGTGATAAAAAAAGTGTTTGCCCATGGAAAGGGAAGGCTTCTTATTATACGATACATGTTGGAGATGATCAAGTGCTACATGGAGCCTGGTATTATCCTTCCCCCTCAAGTGCTGCTGATCATATTAAAGGGTACTTAGCTTTTAGTAGATCAATCCAGATTGAACAATAATCACATCCGCAAAAATTAATTTTACAGCCTGTCTAAACGCATATATCCGCTTTGAATTAAACCTTGAACATACAAATATGGAAGCTTTTGATTTTATTATAATTGGGACTGGAGCAGGTGGAGGTACCCTGGCCTACAAACTGGCTCCTTCTGGTAAGAAAATATTGATTCTCGAGCGTGGAGACTTTCTCCCCAAAGAGCGAGAAAACTGGGACCCCGAAGAAGTTTTTACCAAAGGTAAGTATCGCACTACAGAAAAGTGGTATGATAAAAATGATCAATCCTTCGACCCCTTTACGCATTACTGGGTAGGAGGAAATACTAAAATGTATGGTGCAGCACTGTTGAGGTTGAGAGCGTCCGATTTTCAGGAAGTCAAACACTATGATGGGACCTCACCCGCATGGCCGCTTTCTTATGAGGATTTTGAACCCTATTATACTGAAGCTGAATATCTATACAGCGTCCATGGGGCTACAGGATACGATCCCAATGAGCCTCCGCGATCAAAGCCTTATCCACATGCTCCCCTTCCATTTGAGCCAAGAATGAAAGAATTATTTGACGATTTCCGTAAACTCGGATATCATCCTGCTCCCCTTGCAGTAGCAGTTAGACTTCCTCAGGATCAGAATAAACCGGGTAGTAAACTCAACTTAAGCTTATTTGACGGATATCCAGATATTACTGAAGCTAAAGCTGATTCCCATGTGGTAGCCATCAATGAGGCACTGAATTATTCCAATGTTACCCTAAAGACGAATACAAAAGTTGAAAAACTTCTCACAGATGAAACGGGAAAAAGAGTAAATCGGGTAGTTGCAATTGAAAATGGACAAGAAGTCGTATTCCAGGGTGATACTGTCATAGTATCTTGTGGAGCTGTGAACTCTGCCGCATTACTCCTCAAATCTGCCAATGAGCAGCATCCCAATGGATTGGCCAATAGCTCGGATCAGGTAGGGAGGAACTACATGATCCACAATAATGGAACAGTTGTAGCTATTTCTAAAACCCCTAACCATTCCATCTTTCAGAAATCACTTATGGTAACGGATTTTTATCACGGAGCCGATGATTCAGCATATCCTTTGGGTGCTATTCAAATGATGGGAAAAACAGATCCCGATACGTTGAAGTCTGAACTAGAAGATATTATGTTAGACGCAGACCCGGATGAAGTGGCTCATCATTCCATCGATTTTTTCTTAACAGCTGAGGATCTCCCCAAGCCAGAAAATCGCGTTACACTCAGAGAAGATGGCTCGATCAAAACTTCCTATACTCCCAATAATCTGAAGGCCTATGAACGCCTCAAGCAGAAACTCATAGACATGATGGAAGGGTTGGGATGTAAAGACGCATGTCATAGGGATAATGCTTATCCAGGGTATAAATTAGGTATTTCTGGTGTTTCCCATCAAAATGGAACCTGCCGTTTTGGTAACGACCCTAAGACCTCAGTATTAGATGTAAACTGCAAAGCGCATGACTTGGATAACCTGTATGTAGTTGATACAAGTTTCTTCCCTTCAGCAGGTGCTGTGAATCCTTCCCTGACAGCGATGGCCAATGCTTTAAAGGTAGGAGAACATTTATTAAACAGATGAAAAAGGTAAACAAGTTCATTCTATTATTTGTATTCTCTACGTGCAGTCTATTATCTGCACAAAGAGCCGTGGAAGTTGTCAATGTAGGAATTACCGTTTCAGATTTAGATCAAGCCATTGAGTTTTTTGAGGAAGTATTGAGTTTTGAAAAAGTAGGAGAGACTCGTTCTCAGGATGCTGGATTGAAAAAATTGTTCGGCATGAGAGATGCAGAATTGATCATAGAAAAAGCTCAGTTGAAGCTTGGAGCAGAGTATATTGAATTAATTGACTTTGTCCAGCCTACTGATGAAGCGCAAATTCCCATTGACGCACATAGCAATGATCTGTGGTTCCAGCATCTAGCCATTGTCGTCAATGATATGGATCAGGCATACAAGCTATTAAGAGAAGCCAATGTACAATATGTATCTACAGCTCCTCAAACCTTGCCAGAATACATTCCAGCGGCCTCGGGCATCAGTGCCTTTTACTTCCGCGATCACGATGGGCATAACCTGGAAGTGATATACTTTCCCAAAGGAAAAGGAGATCCAAAATGGCAAAATATCAATACAGGTCCTTTTATCGGGATTGACCATACGGCCATCGGTATATCTGATACCGATCACTCTACTGAGTTCTATTCAGACTTCCTGGGGTTTGAAGTGAGGGGTAATAGCGAAAATTATGGTCCAGAACAGGAGCGCCTCAATCAAGTGTTCGGGGCCCATCTCGTCATTACCGGACTTGGGACTGACAAGGGATTTGGCGTTGAGTTTCTCGATTATTTAGCTCCTCCAGGAGGAAGACCTTATCCGGAAAATTCCGAACCCAATGATCTTTGGCATTATCATACTACTATAAGAGTAGATGACATCGAGTCTGTGTATGAAAGATGCTCGGAAAAGGAAGTAACAATCATTTCAAATGGGATTACAAATCTCGAAGGAACAGGCTTTGAAGGAGATAAGGGGTTTATGATAAGAGATCCTGATGGTCACGCGATTTTGTTGATCGAGTAGTGTTTGATCACAGACGACAGTTTAGATGACGGACCATGGACAACAGTAGAGATTGGCGGAAGTCAACCCTGACACACAATACAACCATACCACAATTTCACCATATCACAATACAGCAATTTCACAATACAACCAATACAACAATATCACATTTTAACAATCCTGCAATATGGCAACATTTTGTTTTGAAAGACTGGCCGGACAGACGGCCATCGTAACCGGAGCTAACTCTGGAATTGGCCGCGGTGTAGCGGTAGAAATGACAAAGGAAGGAGCAAACGTAGTAGTAAACTGGATCTTCAATGAAGAAGCTACTCAAGAAGTCTTGGATGAAATCAAAGCGGAAGGAGGAACCGCCATCGCTATCAAAGCGGATGTCAGCAAGGAAGATCAGGTACAAGCGATGTTTAAAGAGACGATTGAAACATTTGGTACGGTAGATATTTTAGTGAATAATGCTGGTCTACAACGCGATGCAGCCTTCCATGAAATGACCCTGGATCAATGGACCAAAGTAATAGATGTAAACCTTACGGGTCAATTTCTATGTGCCAGAGAAGCTGTAAGAGAATTTTTACGTAGAGGTCTAAGACCTGATGTATCTTCAGCCCTTGGCAAGATCATTTGCATGAGTTCTGTCCACGAGGTGATCCCCTGGGCTACGCATGCCAATTATGCTGCCTCAAAAGGAGGGGTTATGCTGCTCATGAAATCCATGTCTCAGGAACTAGCTCCCCATAAGATCCGCGTGAATAGTATTGGTCCTGGTGCAATCAAAACCCCTATTAATACGGATGCCTGGGAAACGGCTGATGCAGAAGCCAAGTTACTCGAACTGATTCCTTATAAAAGAGTAGGAGAAACCTATGATATCGCAAAAGCTGCTGTATGGTTGGCCTCAGATGAGTCTGATTATATCAATGGTACCACAATGTTTATCGACGGAGGTATGACCTTGTATCCTGGATTTGCTACAGGAGGATGATACTATCTATGATCTTTATTGAATTACAAAGTAATCACTATGAAAAAAGCTGAAGAAATACGACTGACAGAACATTCTTCCCAGCAAAAAGACTGGAAGAAATGGGGTCCCTACCTTAGCGAACGACAATGGGGGACTGTACGGGAAGATTACAGTCCAGGAGGAGATGCCTGGGAGTATTTTCCCCACGATCATGCACGTTCCAGGGCCTACAGATGGGGTGAAGATGGTATAGGAGGAATCTCCGATGAGCAAGCAACGATGTGTTTTGCACTAGCTTTATGGAATGGTCAGGACCCTATTCTTAAGGAAAGATTATTTGGAATAACAGGGGCAGAAGGGAATCATGGAGAAGATGTGAAAGAACTATATTATTATTTGGATAGCACTCCAACTCACTCCTATATGAAGATGCTGTATAAGTATCCTCATGCAGCCTATCCATATGAAGATCTCCTCAGAACCAACCAACAACGCAATAAGTATGAGTTGGAATATGAAATACTTGATACTGGGATTTTTAATGAAAATCGATACTTTGATATATTTATCGAATATGCTAAAGCAGATGAAGAAGACATTTTAATCAAGATTACTGCTATCAATCGAGGAAAGGAATCGGCTGAAATTCATCTCTTACCTACACTCTGGTATCGCAATGAATGGTCATTTAACAAAATTTCTAACAAACCCTCTATATCACTCATAGGTTCCGATCAACTACTCACAGTTCAGGCTTCACATGAATCTTTAGGGGACTATTATTTGTATGCAGAACACGCTGATCAATTGCTATTCACGGAAAATGAGACCAACAAGCAGCGAATTTTTGGAACTCCTAATAATACCCCTTTTGTAAAAGATGCCTTTCATAAATCAGTGATTGAACAGGATTTCGGTTTGTTAGCAGGTAAAAAGGAAGGTACAAAGTTTACTCCTTATGTACACAAGAAATTAGCAGGAGGAGAAGCCTGGACTATAAAATTGAGGATGAATAGGGAAGAAGTTGCCAATCCCTTTGAGGGGTTTGACCACCTGTTTGAACAACGTCAACAGGAAGCTGACGAGTTTTATGATACATTCATACCGGAAGGTGGAGATAAAGACCTGGCAAATATTCAGCGTCAAGCATTCGCAGGGATGCTTTGGTCTAAGCAATTTTATTATATCGACATCCCTGAGTGGCTGGAAGGAGATCCTGGGATGCCATCCCCACCTGAGCAAAGGAAATACGGTCGAAATAGCGAATGGCGGACCTTGAACAACAAGGATATCATCTCAATGCCTGATAAATGGGAATATCCGTGGTATGCGGCCTGGGACCTGGCTTTTCATTGTATTCCTCTTGCGATGATCGATCCTGAATTTGCCAAAAATCAACTAATACTGATCATGAGAGAGTGGTATATGGCTCCAAACGGGCAAATACCAGCTTATGAATGGTCATTCAGCGATGTAAACCCTCCGGTACATGCATGGGGAGCACTATGTGTATATCAAATAGAGAAGCAAGCAACGGGAAAAGGAGATATCAATTTTTTGAAAAGAGTATTTCAGAAACTGATGCTGAATTTTACCTGGTGGGTAAATCGCAAAGATGCACATGGGAAAAATATATTTGAGGGAGGATTTTTAGGGTTGGATAATATTGGAGTATTCGACAGAAGTAATGAGGTACCACAGGGAGGTCATCTGGAACAAGCAGACGGCACTAGCTGGATGGCGATGTACTCACTCAATCTGATGTATATGGCCTTGGAAATATCAACGGAAGATCCCTCATTTGAGGATGTCGCCACAAAATTCTTTGAACACTTCGTCTATATTTCTGAATCCCTCAACCGGATGAGTCAGGACTGGACAAGTGCATGGGATCAGGAAGAAGGATTTTTCTATGACATTCTCGCTTTACCTGATGGAAGGTATATTCCGCTAAAGGTTCGTTCGTTAGTGGGTTTATCCACATTATTTGCAGTCGAAATACTTACCCCAGAACTCTGTGAGAAAGTTCCTGAATTCATCCAAAGATTGAATTGGTTCATGAAATATAGAATGGAAAAGGAAAAATATTGCGTAATTGAAGAATTGGAAGAAGAGGGACACATCCTGCTTTCTCTGGTAGATAAAGAAAAGCTCATTAAACTACTTCGTGCAATGCTGGATGAAACGGAGTTCTTGTCTCCTGGAGGGATTCGATCTGTTTCAAAGATCCACGAGCACGGGTATAGTGTACATATCGATGGCGAGGAGTTTGGAATGAGTTATGAACCAGGTGAGAGCCAGACTAATCTATTTGGAGGGAACTCCAATTGGAGAGGGCCTGTATGGATGCCAATGAATTATCTGTTAATTCATTCATTGAAGAAGTACGCCTTCTATTTCGGAGAAGAACTAAAAGTAGAGTACCCTACTGGATCAGGTTCCATGTATACCTTGGATCAAGTCGCTGATATGCTATCTCAACGTCTGATTAGCATCTTTCAAAAAAGATCGGATGGAAACAGACCTGTCAATGACAATAATCCCTTCTACCGAGATCCCCACTTCGAAGACTTAATACTTTTTTACGAATATTTCCACGGGGATTCTGCTCGCGGTGTGGGAGCATCTCATCAGACGGGCTGGACGGGATTAGTAGCTGAATTAATCGACAAAAGTGGTTGGAACAAATAGCTCATACTCTGCTATATATGTTAACAAGATTAAAAACTCATTGGAAGATATATGTAATGGAAGCATGGGGACTGGGTACTTTTATGGTATCTGCCGTGCTTTTCACCATCCTGATTGAACATCCAGGCCTGCCAATTCGGCAAGCCCTGGATGATCAAGGATTCGTTCGAAGGGCATTGATCGGTTTGGCGATGGGGCTTACAGCAATGGGGATCATTTATTCTCCCTGGGGGAAAAGATCCGGTGCCCACCTCAACCCAGCCGTAACCTTGTCATTTCTGAGATTGGGCAAAATAGAGAGAGAGGACGCGATCTTTTATATTTTATTTCAATTCATTGGTGGCTACATGGGCGTGTTACTCTTTCAACTATTTTTCTATCAGTGGGTAGCAAGTCCTTATGTCAACTTCGCGGTAACTATGCCTGGTTCTTTGGGGGTGATAGGCGCCTTTCTGTTAGAAGCATTACTTTCTTTCTTGCTCTTTTATACTGTTTTATGGACGAGTAATATAGGAAAAATTGCTCCCTATACCGGGGTCTTTGTTGCAATCTGGCTATTGCTATTTATAGCATTTGAAGCACCCTATTCTGGAATGAGCATAAACCCTGCACGTACAGTAGCCTCCGCAGTCCCAGCGAATCTCTTGAATGGGCTATGGATATACTTTATTGCCCCTCCATTGGGGATGTTACTTGCTGTTGAACTTTACGAGCGATTTCACCATCCCAAAGATGAAACACTACAATGCCACATGTCGGGGCAAAAACACGATTGCAAAACTTACGTCGATTAGATTATCAGCTAGATTACCCCCTTTCGAGAGGTAATTTTTAAGAAGTCTATTAACAATATGATCAATAAATCTGCCCAAAGAAGCATTTATCAGCACTAGTAAGAAGCAATGTATTATAAACAATTTGTAACAAATTTTATATCATGGATAATAAAATAGCTATAATTACTGGCGCTGCTGGTAATCTCGGGAGAGCTGTTACCCAAAAACTTCTGGATCAGGGTTGCCATATACATGCTACACTGGGTCCACTTGACGATCCCGATTTTCTTAGTTCTCCTGAACTCATCAGCCAGTCAGTCAATCTTACTGATGAGCAAGAAACAGAAAAGTATATAAACCAAGTCGTAGAAAAACATGGAAAAATAGATATCGCTGTATTGATTGTGGGAGGATTTGCCAAGGGAAATCTATTCGAGGTAAGCTCAACTGATATCGAAAAGATGATAATGCTGAATTTTTACACAGCATTTTATGTATTAAATCCCTTATTGAAGATCTTTAAGGAACAGAATCATGGACGAATTATATTGATTGGAGCAAGACCTGGACTAGACCCCCATGAGGGAAAAGTCTATGTCGCATACGGTCTCTCTAAATCTATGCTTATATATTTTTCAGAACTGATCAATTCAGAATTTAAAGGGGAAAATATAACTTCAACAGTAATTGCTCCTAGCACGATCGATACACCAGGTACAAGAAAAGCTATGCCTGACGCGGATTTCTCCAAATGGGTAACTCCTGAGGAGATTGCTGAGACAATTGCCTTTATTACCACAAATGCAGGGAAACAATTAAGACATGCTGTATTGAATCTTTATGGCAGATCGTGATAGAGCTCTAGAAGTCAGTGATTAGCAATTTAGCAATCAAACATAAATAAAAATGGAAAAATCTAATACTACTTACCATATTCCATACTATCAAGGGGAGATCCCTCGGTTGACTACAGAACAAATGATAGAGGTGGATCGCTTGATGATCGAAGAATATAACATTGAGCTTATTCAGATGATGGAAAATGCAGGAAGAGGATTGGCAATTCTGGCAAAAAGTACATTCTTGCAAGATGATGCGAATAAAAAACCCATAATAATTCTTGCAGGAACAGGTGGTAACGGCGGAGGAGCACTCGTATGCGGTCGTAGGTTAGCATCCTGGGGGTATCCCGTGAAGGTGTATATTACAGATTCATCCAAAATGACACCTATACCTCAACATCAACTGAATATTCTACATAAGATGAATATTCCGGCAGGAAATGCTGAAGATCTAATGGATGTATCTGCCGCGAGACTCATTATTGATGGAATCATTGGATACAGCATTTCGGGAAATCCCTTTGGTGCAGCAAAAACAATGATAGCGTGGGCAAATGGACAACCTGTACCTACCTTGTCATTGGATACACCTTCAGGCATCAATCTCACAAGTGGTACGATTTACGAACCTGCGATTCGTGCAGAAGCTACACTGACCCTGGCGTTACCTAAAGAAGGTTTATTTAATGAACAAGTTAAAGCATTACGCGGAAAACTATATCTCGCAGATATCAGCGTGCCACCAGAATTGTATCGAGCTCCAAGTCTTGAGATAACACTTCCTCCCATATTCCGTGCGTCAGATATATTGAGGGTAGATTGAGTAGGAACACGTGGCAGCGTGTTCCATAACGTGGCAGCGTGTTCCATAACGTGGCAGCGTGTTCCATAACGTGGCAGCGTGTT